>JAZRYC010000097.1:0-26483 GCA_045600525.1 Bacteroidales bacterium | reverse complement strand
TCTCCGGCGCTCCTTGCGAATATTTGATGCCATTCTCCACCAGATTGACAATGACGTTCTCTAAATGAGAGCGGTCTCCGAAAATCTTGGGTTCATCGGCATTGAGTGCCAAATTCAACACTCCCTTAGTGGAAGATATTTGTAAGGCGATGCTGTCAGTTACCTTTTTGATGACTTCATGCATATCCAATAACTCAACATTCATTTTCACCTGTCCCTTTTTCAACTGGGCCACCTGCAGAATGTTGCTGACCATGTTCTTGAGTCGGTCGTTCTCATCCCTGATGATGGATATGTAGGTTTCTCGCATAACCGCATCGCTGTGCATGCTGGGGTCGGACAAGGCTTCGCAGGCAAGCGATATCGTGGAAATGGGCGTCTTGAACTCGTGGGTCATGTTGTTCACGAAGTCATTGGTCACTTCGGATAGCTTTTTCTGACGATAGAGTGAGTAAAGGGCCGTAAATGAAATGGTGAAACAGATGACGAGCAGACTGACGATGAGTGTGACAATGGTGCTCATACGTTGGAGAAAGATGCCTCGCTCCGCAGGAAAATGGAGGATGATGTAGTTGGGAGAACTTACTTTCTCGTTGTATTTCAGACGAAACACATATTCGCTTTGCAGCATGGTTTCTGGGGTTGTGAAACTGGGCTCAATGACGAAGTCTGTGGTGAAGGCATTGTAGAGTGCGAAATCAAAACGCGCACTGATGTTTTCTTCACCCAGACATGATTTTATGAGACGATATAGATATTTTTGATTCAGTAGATCAATGGTGCTGCTATCTAGCAGCACCATGTCTGCGTTTACGTTTGGCTTAATGGGGGAAATCACGCCTTTTGTGTTCTTCGGCGACCAGGGGTCGTTGTCCATGGGAAACATTTTGCGGTAGGCGTCGCTGAAGTATTCGGTGTCGTTGTCAATAACGCGGGCATTGTTTTCTTTGATAAAAACGACTGTCTTTATGATTCCAATGGGCTGAAAGTTTGAAGAATCCAATAGGAATCTACGCGAACTCTGCACGGATACGACAGCTGTGGTGTCGGGAAGGGTGTTCGCCAGACTGTCGGCGGTGGAAAGCGCCACCGTGTCATTTTGAAGCGTGGCATCTATTTTCTCAATGATGGCATCGCCGGCATTCAGCACTTCGTTGACGAAAATACTGCGTTGCACTTTCTCGGCTTCCGTGTATAACTTGAAGATGGAGAAAACCAACAGGATGGACGTGATACCTACTATGAAAAACAGGGAGATGATGATACGCTTCTTCATAGTTGCTTAAGCCAGAGTGTCACATACTTCACGAATGATCTCACGAATGCTTTCTTCTGGAAATTCTGAAATAAAGCCTTCTTTTTCTAAAATCTGAGTGATGGCATGCGTTTCGTCAATGTCCTTTTTCGCAATATCGTAAACTTCCTGCCAAGTGCGGTTCTTGCGTGCAACGCCGTCTTTGATGGCCTGCATGGCGACGTCGGCTGCCACGTTGGGGAATAACTCGCTGTCCATCATGGTGGGCATGATGTGGTCTGCCGTGATTCCCTGCCTTTCGGCAAAGTCGGCAATGGAGTGGGCTGCACAAATGGCCATGTTGTCAGTAATTTTGCGTGCGGATACCAACAAGGTTCCCTTTAAGATGGAAGGGAAGCATACGGAGTTGTTAACTTGGTTGGGAAAGTCCCCACGACCAGTGGCCACGATGAAGGCTCCGGCCTCCTTCGCCTTGTATGGATAGATTTCAGGTACGGGGTTGGCGCAGGCAAATACGATGGATTTCTCCGCCATAAGGGATATCCATTCGGGTTTGATGGTGTCTGGACCTGGTTTGGAGAGCGCAATGAGCACGTCCGCGTTGCGGAAGGCCTCTTCCTGCGTCTCTATGCAGTTGGGGTTGGTGCTTTGGCAGAGCTCCCACTTGCGATAGAAACGTTGGTCGTCGCGGATTTCCGTTCTGTTTTTATGAAGGGTGCCGTGGGTGTCGAAGATGACCATGTTCTCCGGCTTCACGCCGTCGGTGATCATCAGACGTGCGATGGTGGTGTTGGCAGCACCTGCGCCATAAAGAACGACTTTGATATCGCCCATCTTCTTGCCGACGATTTTTAAGGCGTTGAGAAGACCGGCAAGCGTTACGCAGGCGGTACCCTGTGCGTCGTCGTGCCACACGGGAATGTCGCAGGCTTCACGAAGGGTGTCCAAAACACGGTAGCAGTTGGGTTGTGAGATGTCTTCCAAATTCACGGCGCCGAAACTGTGCTGAACCATTTTAACAAATTCAATGATTTTGTCAGCTTGGTGCTCGCCCTTTTCATCACGACTGTCTATGCACAAGGGAACAGAATCCACGCCCCCTAAATATTTCATCAGCATGGCCTTTCCCTCCATAACGCCTAATCCTCCTGGAGGCGTGCAGTCGCCATCGCCCAATACGCGCGTACTGTCGCTGACGACGGCCACAAGATTGGCGCGGTTGCTTAAATAAAAGGAAGTGTCGTTGTCTTCCCGAATGGTGGTGGACACGGCGGAAACCCCCGGAGTGTACCATACGTTGAACCAGTTGAATCCGTAAATCGGAGCTTTGGGTAGGGTTTGCATCTTGCCACCATAGAATTGGTGGGCGGCAATAGACATTTTTTTGTAAAACAGCGTTTTGGCCTTAGCCTTCTGCTCCTCGGTGAAATTTGCAGGGAACAGATTTTCAATGTTGTCAAGGGTTGTGAGATCCATATTCTTGTTTTTTTTTATTGTCGATTTGTTTGAAAATGGAAGGCAACCATTCAAAAAGATTGCCTTGTGGATTTTATAGGTTGTTTTATCGCCCGGATAGTTTTTTTACTCGTTTGATGGCTATTCTCCATAAGAAGAGGAAGAAAATGAAAAATCCTGCACTGAGGAAAGAAGCTGATTGTATGTTTGAACCGGTCAATAGGTTCTGATACATGAGGATGAAGTCGTAAATACCGTGGAGTAGTACGGGAATAAAGTAGGCCAGCAGAAGGTACTTGCGTTTTTGCCAGGGCCTGAATTTGGCCAGTGCGAAGAAATAGCCCATGATGATGGCAAAGAAGAAATGCGCGGGAACGGCGAATATCGCTCGCCCCACGGCCACACTCATGCCTCCCTGGATTACGTACATGATATTCTCCAGACCGGCGAATCCCAGTCCTACGAAGGCGGCATATTCAACCCCATCGTAGTATTCGTCAAAATAAGGACTCTTCCAAATGAACAGGTATAGAAAGAGGAGCTTGCATGCCTCTTCAGGCAGGGCCGCCTGACAGAATGCCTGATAGAACGCTTGAGCCAGCTCGTTGGGGAATTGCTCTATTTCCATGAAGGATAGGACACTGAGAAGCAAAATAACGGAAAGGGCTGCCAGTACTCCTCCCCAAAGGGCCTTTAAAAGCAGTTTAAGAGGCTCTTTCTGATATCGATCCTTGGCATAGATGTAAACCAAGAGGATGACGACAGGGGCAAGGGATGCAATGATAATAGGATACAAAGTGTTGTTTTTTTAAGATATTGATATTAAAGTTTCATCCATTCATCAAAGTCTTTTTCCGTCACGAGTTTGAGCTCAAGGGCGGATTCACGTAGGGTGAGTCCGTTGGCCAAGGCATGTTGCGCAATCTTGGCGGCATTGTAATAGCCGATGTGCGGATTGAGTTTGGTGACAAGCATCAGTGAGTTGTTGAGGTGCATGCTGATGCGTTCGCGGTTGGGTACGATGCCTTTCAGACAATGGTCGTTGAAAGAGTTGATGACATCGGCGAGCAGACGAGAGGATTGGAGCACGTTTCGTCCGATCAAGGGCATGAATACGTTAAGCTGTAAATGTCCCTGCATGGCACCTGTGGTGATAGCCACATCGTTGCCGATGACTTGGCAGCAGACCTGTGACAGGGCTTCGCATTGGGTGGGGTTAACTTTCCCCGGCATGATGGATGAACCCGGTTCGTTGGCAGGCAGGATGACTTCACCCAATCCGCATCGCGGACCGGAATTGAGTAGGCGGAAGTCGTTGGCAATCTTCATAAGGGAAACCGCCAAACGCTTCAGCGCGCCGGATACCTCTGCCATGGAGTCGTGTGAGGCCATGGCTTCGAATTTATTGGGTGCGTTGGTGAAATCCAATCCAGTGAAACGGTTGATGTATTGAAGGGATAATTTGTCATAACCTTCAGGGGCGTTGATTCCGTTGCCGACGGCGGTACCTCCGATGGGAAGCTCCATCATGTGGCGCATGGCACTCCGAATGGCCTCCAGTCCGTGCTCTAATTGGGATAGGTGGCCTGAAAGCTCCTGTCCTAAGGTGAGCGGAGTGGCGTCCATCAAGTGCGTACGACCTATTTTCTTGATGTCTGCATACTCGGCAATCTTATGTTGATAGGTCTCCATCATGCGCTCAATGGCGGGAATGGTGTGTTCCAATAACATCTTGGTGGCAGCTATACGCATACCCGTGGGAAAGATGTCGTTGGTGGATTGAGATTTGTTGACGTCATCGTTGGGGGAGAGGTGCAGCGGATAGTCGTCCAAGTTGCCGCCATGCAACTGCTGGCCGCGGTGGGCGATTACTTCATTGACGTTCATGTTGGTTTGCGTGCCGGAACCGGTTTGCCAGATATGAAGAGGAAATTGCTCGTCCCACTGGCCTGCCAGGATTTCATCACATGCCTTGACAATGAGGTCGCGTTTGTCTTGTGGCAAGGTGCCGAGATCACAGTTGGCGCAGGCTGCCGCCCGCTTGGCAGTGGCAATGCCGTAGATGATCTCAATGGGCATTTTCTTTTTCCCGATTACGAAATTCTCCATGGCGCGTTGCGTCTGTGCGCCCCAGAGCTTGTCGCTTGCTACCCTCATTTCTCCTAGGGTGTCTTTTTCAATTCTATAGTCCATATATCGTAATATCTAGTATGTGTAAATGTTGTTTAGTCATAAAATCGCCAAGTGAGGCCTATTTCGAAGTTTTGTCCCTGCATGGGATAGTAGGGCGTGGTGAAGTATTTATAGCTGAAAGCGCCTGCCAACAGATTTCCAGCACGGAAGAAAAAGGCAATGCGTTCCACCTGCATGGTGATGTTGATGTCGAAGTACAGGTAGTTGCCTACTTTGGTTCGTTCCTGATGGTAGAATTGGTGTACCAATGGATTGTAGGCATCAGCATAATAGAGTGTGTTGTACATGAGATCGCCTCCTATTTGGAAGTCCAATCGGTTTTTGAATACCTTGAATTTGTAGGCGGCAAACAACTTTCCGGCAAACAGAGGAACCGAGATGTAGGATTTCGTGGAGTGCTGGAGCGACAGGTTTGCATCCAAGAAGAAGTTCTTGATGCGCAGGGGCGCAAAGAGATTCAACTGCACGACGTTGATGCTCTTCTCATAACTCTTTGGCTGAAAATCATTGTCCAAATAGACATAATGGTTCATCATAAAGTAGTTGAAACTGACTTTGTAGTTGAAGATGGTGTAGTAGGCACTCAGTTTCAGATTATTTTGCTTTGGCCAGGATTTTTCCCACAGATTGTTGTTGCCAACGTATGCGGTGTAGAAGAAATCGGGGGAGACTCGATAGAAATCCGCTCCTAGACCGATGAAATGGCGTTTCGCCCGGTTGATGGCGAAGGTGGCCGCCACATTCGCGATGGCGTCGTCCTTGTTATACTTAAGGAAGGAGTAGGCAAAATTTCCGTAGATGTCCCAAACTTTGAAAAGGCGGATGGATGTTCTTGCAAAGAGGGATATGTTGTTGGCTATATAGTGCGGTATGTGGATGTTGGTGAACTCATGTCGAAATCCGCCCGCTATGCGGAAGGAATAGTTGCTCTCGCTTTGTCGGTCTACGGGGGAATAGTTCGACCACTGCACGGTATTGATGATGTTGTAGTAGGTCAATGTGTCTTTGGTGCTGTCTGTGCTGAGGTAGTAGCGGTCTTGATAGAAATCGTTGTTGAGGTCGTAGTCTAAAAAGGAACTATTTGCCATTTTGAATTGGAAGGTGTGCGAGACGGTCCCGAAATAGTGCCCCTTTTTGTCTTTTATGTTTACGTATTGGAGAAATTGGAGATCATGGGTGTTGATGAGTGAGGACGCATTGCTGAACATAACGTTGAAACTGCTCAAATTATTAGTGATGTTAGTGTCGCGGGCAATCCGGTCGGCAAAACTATGATAGTCGCTTAATCCTCCGTTTTCTGAAAATTTGGCATGGTTGAGAATGTAGGAAAGGTTGAATCCGTAAATATCATTCTTTGTTTGATAGTGACAAAGTGCATCTAAGGAAAGAAAATTCACATTCTGATGGATGAAATATCCCGGATTCCCGATGGCGTCCAAATTGACTGCGTAGGAGAAGTCTTTGATTCTTTGGGTGTGCGTGGCGTGAAAGTTGTGCTCCGAAAGGAATCCGAAGGTGTAGGCTATGTTGGTGAAAGAGGTTTCCACATCGTAGTATCGCAGATCCTTCTGCTTTTTGAAATACAGCGGATAGGGAAACTCCATCATGGAGAAATCAATCGTCCGTTCGTAATCGAACACCATGGACTGATGGGCTTGCCCGTTTATTCCCAATGTCTGATATAGGTTCTCGGCTGATAAAAAGGGTGCGTAGTCGGATACATGGAAGGAGGAAAGGTCGAGCTCCCGATATTCCAGGGGGTTGAAAAATGCGGTGGGTGCCGTCGCCCAATACACCGGCATGTATTGGGGGGATATGGCCATGGCAGAATCAATTTTGGGGTGGTCATGGTCGTGCTCCTCTTCCGAGGCTTCCTGGGCGAAGGCGAAAAGAGGACTCCCCATAAGGAAAATCAATACTAATGTTAATATATATATGTATGATTTACAATGCATTATTTTAATGCTTTACATTGTGCGCAAACGTGGCAAATATACAAAAAAATGTTGGCGTTCATTATCTGTCACTTAATTTAACGAAACATGACATTCTGTCATAAATAAGGCCTTTGGCAGCATATTTGTTAGGTTAGGCCGTTATTTTAAAGAAAGGAGAAAATCAAAATGAATCCGAATAATCTAACCATTAAAACCCAGGAGGTTATTTCTAATGCGCAGATGATTGCTATGCGGAATCAGAATCAGCAGATTGAATCCCTCCATATCTTAAAGTCAATGCTGGAATTGGACGATAATGTGGTTCCGTTCCTTTTAAAAAAACAGGATTGCCATCCTAAAACAATTCTTACCGTGGTGGATCGCGAGATAGAAAGACTGCCCAAGGTTACCGGTGGCGATTTTTATTTGGCAGGGGGAGCGCAGACCGCCATGCAGAAGGCCATTCTCTTCTGCCAGGATGCGGGCGATGAGTTTGTCTCTTTGGAACATCTGCTTTTTGGTATCTTTAGTGCGAATGACCGCGCTTCACAAATTCTCAAGGATGCCGGTATGACGGAAAAGGGATTGAAAAGCGCTATTGATGAACTTCATAAGGGCAGCAAGGTGACTTCAGCGTCCAATGAGGAAACGTACAACGCCCTGGGTAAGTATGCGAAGAATTTGAATGATATGGCCCGAAACGGCAAACTTGACCCGGTCATCGGTCGCGATGAGGAAATTAGACGCGTGCTTCAAATTCTGTCTCGAAGAACGAAGAATAATCCCATCCTCATAGGCGAAGCCGGGGTGGGAAAGACTGCCATTGCGGAAGGACTGGCCCAAAGGCTGGTAAGCGGCGATATTCCCGAAAATCTGAAAACTAAAAAACTGTTCTCCTTGGATATGGGAGCCCTTATTGCTGGCGCAAAATATAAAGGAGAATTCGAAGAACGCCTAAAAGCGGTTATCAATGAGGTTACGTCATCAAATGGAGAAATCATCCTCTTTATTGATGAAATCCATACGCTTGTTGGAGCTGGCGCTTCCGGCGACGGTGCTATGGATGCGGCCAACATTCTCAAACCGGCGTTGGCCCGCGGAGAATTGCGCTCTATCGGTGCAACAACCTTGGATGAGTACCAAAAGTATTTTGAAAAGGACAAGGCTTTGGAAAGAAGGTTCCAGCCTGTAAAAATTGAGGAACCAGACAAATATTCGGCTATTTCCATCCTTCGCGGTCTGAAAGAACGCTATGAAAATCATCACCAGGTACAGATTCTGGATGAGGCTATCATAGCCGCTGTGGAACTCTCTCAACGCTATATCGGTGATCGTTTTCTGCCAGATAAGGCAATTGACTTGATTGACGAGGCGGCTGCCAAACTCAAACTTGAAATCAATTCCGTGCCCGAAGAACTGGATGAGGTTGAACATAAAATCAGCCAGCTTGAAATTGAACGTGAAGCGTTGAAACGGGAAAATGACGAGGAAAAAGTTGAAAATTTGAGCAAGAAAATTGCCGAATTGCAGGAAAAGAGAAACGAAATTTCCACCAAATGGCGTAGCGAGAAGGAAATTATGGATAAAATCCAACATTGTAAGGATGAAATCGAACAATATAAACTCGAAGCTACGAATGAAGAACGTCAGGGAAATTACGGTCGCGTGGCTGAACTGCGTTATGGCCTCATTAAAAGCGATGAAGATGAAATTCTCAAACTCCAGCAGGAATTGAATTCCCTGCAGGGTGAAAATGCCATGATTGATGAAAAGGTCAGCGCGGACGATATCGCGGAAGTTGTGGCGCGCTGGACCGGTATCCCCGTGACGAAGATGTTGCAGAGTGAAAAATCCAAATTGCTCCATCTGGAAGAAGAACTTCATAAAAGGGTCATCGGTCAAGATGAAGCCATCGGCGCGGTGTCTGATGCCATCCGTCGTAGCCGCGCAGGCCTGCAGGATGCCAAACGTCCGATTGGCTCGTTTATTTTCATGGGTACGACCGGCGTAGGCAAAACGGAACTCGCAAAGGCCTTGGCAGAATATCTCTTCAATACGGAAGATGCGATGATTCGCTTTGATATGAGCGAGTTTCAGGAATCCTACGCGGTTTCCCGACTGATTGGCTCGCCTCCGGGTTACGTGGGCTATGATGAAGGTGGACAACTGACCGAAAAAGTGCGCCGCAAACCCTATTCCGTCATCCTCTTCGATGAAATCGAAAAAGCCCATCCTGATGTATTCAATGTGCTCCTTCAGGTACTTGACGACGGCCGGCTGACGGATAATAAGGGTCGTGTGGCTGATTTTAAGAATACGATCATCATCATGACTTCCAATTTGGGCTCTAACATTATTCAGGATAATTATGCCGATCGTGCCAATTATTCCGATATCGAAGTGTTTGAACGAACAAAGGCTGAAGTGACGGATCTGCTGAAAAAGAGTCTGAAACCCGAATTTCTTAATCGTATTGATGAAGTGGTGATGTTTCAACCGCTGTCCAAACGCGAAATTAAAGATATTATCCATCTGCAGTTGGATAATTTGAGCTCTCTGCTTGCTCAACGCAATATCAAAGTGGAATATAGCTCTTATGCGATGGAACTGTTGCTGAATCTCGGATATGACCCGGTCTATGGCGCCCGTCCGCTGAAACGCGTGATCCAAAAACGTATTCTCAATGAACTTTCCAAACTTATTTTGGCGGAAGATATCGAACACGACTGCACTATTGTGGTGGATTCTATTGAGGATGGTCAATTCGTCTTCTTTAAGAAGTGATTTGGCAAGGATAATAACAATTCGCTTTTATTAATTAGTGAATGCCCACCTGTTTTAAGTGGGCATTTTTCTTACCTTTGCCCGCAATTTTATGGCTATGACGGATAATTATCTTTTGTTGGGTGCGAAAAAAAGGCTGATAGAAGAACTTCGTTCAAAAGGAATTTCAGACGAAAATGTTCTTTCTGCCTTTGATCAGGTGGAACGACATCGTTTTGTCGAATCGTTCCTCTGGGATAAAGCCTACGAAAACAAGGCCCTCAAGTTGATGACGGGACAGACCATTTCCCATCCCTATACGGTGGCGTTTCAGTCTCAGCTACTGAAAGTCGCGAAGGGAGATAAAATTTTGGAAATTGGCACAGGGTCTGGGTTCCAGGCGGCTATTTTGAGCGCCATGGGTGCCAGGGTCTTCTCCATTGAACGGCAGCAGGTCCTTTACCAAAGTGCTAAACGCCTCTTGGAAAAACTGGATGATCGCATCGTTCTCTATTTTGGCGATGGATTCCAAGGATATCCCAAGTTTGCCCCATACGATAAGATTATCGTTACTTGTGGCGCCCCCTTTGTCCCCGAAGCACTACTTGCCCAAATGAAAGTGGGCGGAACTATGGTGATCCCCGTGGGCGACGAACGTCATACGATGAAAAGAATTTTAAAAGTCACTGAAAACCAGTATGATGAAGAAACTTTTGGCGATTTTCTGTTTGTTCCCATGCTGAAGGAACGAGTATCTAAATAATTTAATAATGAAAATAACGGCTTTTGTGTTTGCGGCAGGACTGGGAACCAGACTGTACCCCCTTACGGCAAATCGCCCCAAGGCAATGGTCTGCTATCGGCAGAAACCGCTGCTGGAACATGTGCTGACCAAAATTATGGAGGCCGGCATAGAGGATGTCGTGATCAATGTGCACCACTTCCCAGATCAGATCGTGGACTTTATTCGTACCCATCACTTCCCATTGAATATCCGTGTCTCCGATGAACGTGCTTATTTGCGCGATACGGCCGGTGGGCTCCGTTTTGCCGCCCATCTTGTTGAGGATAGTGATCTGCTGGTGCTGTATAATGTTGATATTTTGTCCGATATTGATTTGAAACAGATGATGGAAAGTCATTTGAATACTAATGCGGATGTTACTTTGGCGGTGCGTGAAAGGAAAACGTCACGCTATTTGATGTTCGATCGTATGAGCATGCGACTTTGCGGTTGGAAAAATGTGAAATCGGGAGAAATAATTCAGACTGTGCCATCGGAACATTTGTTGGACCTCGCCTTCAGCGGTATCCATGTGATGAATACTCGGGTCGTTTCTCTCATTCCGACTGTGGAGAAGTCGTCACTGACTCCTTTTTATGTTTCCAAAGCACCAGATTTGGATATTCGCGGATTCCTTCATCAAAAAGACGAATGGATGGATGTTGGAAAGTACGAAGAGTTTTCTAATATATTGTCATAAAATGCGTTAATTGTATTTTTGAGAAGTGTTTGATTTGAAATCTTTACACATTTTTTTTTAATATTCAATACTGGAAATACTTTTTTCCTAACTTTTTTTTGTTCATTTTTGCAACGGATAAAAATGAGGGTATGAAAATTGTTAATTTTCTTACCTTCAATCAGATAAAACTTATGAATAGCGCAAAGATGGATAAAATCACCAAAGATTATAAACAGGTATGGTCAGATTGTTTGAATACGATTTCGGAAATTGTTGATCCCGGTGCCTTTGAAACATGGTTTTCGCCAATCGTTCCCGTTTCCTTGGAAGATAGTACCCTGGTGCTTCAACTGCCGAGCCACTTGTATTATGAATTTTTGGAGGAACACTATGTGAAAGTGCTGAAGAGCGTTATTCGCAAGGAATTGGGCCAAACGGGGAAGCTCAAATACAAGATCTTAATGGAAAAGCAGTTGGATCCTACGAAGGAAAAGACGATCACGTTGCCGTCCCACCATCGTCCCGCCGTCAGTAATCCTCCAACGCTTGCGCCTATTGATGTTTATAATACTTCAAACAAGGAAATTCCGGATCCCTTTGTGCTGCCGGGCCTGAAAAAACATAAGATCCCTTCCAATCTTATTGATACTCTCACTTTCGACAATTATGTGGAAGGTGACTGCAATAGTTTGGCACGTGCGGCTGGTTGGGCCATAGCCCAAGCGCCGGGCAAAACTTCTTTCAATCCGCTGTTTATCTATTCCGAAGTCGGGCTCGGAAAGACACATCTGGTGAATGCCATCGGTATTCAGACAAAAATCAATTTTCCAGACAAGACGGTCGTTTATGTGAGCTCGGATACCTTCTATCAGCAATATCTGGAGGCTATTAAGAATCGGAATGTAAACGACTTTATTTGGTTCTATCAGGCTGTGGATATGCTGATTATTGATGATATCCAATTTATCTCCGGAGGTAAGGCTAAAACGCAAGAGGCCTTTTTCCATATTTTTAATTCTCTGCACCAGCGTGGTAAGCAGATTATCATCACATCGGATAAATCCCCGGTGGAAATCTCGGGCTTTGAGCCGAGATTGCTGAACCGCTTTAAATGGGGCCTTACAGCGGAACTGCAGGTTCCGGATTTGGAGACCAGAATTGCCATTATCAATAAAAAACTTGAGAATAATGGAATCTCTTTCCCGAAAGAGGTTGTTGATTATCTGGCTTTGTGCATCACCTCCAATACGCGCGAATTGGAAGGCGCGATGATTGCTATTTTGGCACAGGCCTCCTTGAATCACAAGGCTATTACGGTGGATTTGGCCAAGGAAATGGTGGATAAGTACGTTAAGACGAATGCCAAGGAAATCTCTATCGAATACATTCAAAAGGTTATTTGCGATTATTTCAAGATTTCCACGGAAACTATTAACGCTAAAACACGTAAGCGTGAAATTGTCCAGGCAAGACAGCTGAGTATGTACTTCGCCAGAAAGTACACCAAACTCCCACTTTCCATTATCGGAGCCTATTGCGGTAATAAGGACCATGCCACAGTTTTGCATGCCTGCCGTACCATCGACAATCTGTACGATACAGACAAACAAATCAAACTTTTTGTGGATGATATCGACAAAAAAATGAAGCTGTAATTTTTTGCAATTTTTGACTTGCGAATTTAAATATAAAAATTTATCTTTGCAGTCGGCAAAAAATATACAGCAATGAAAAAACGGTGGATATGCAATGAACTTCCGGAAAAATCGGCGGTAGAGAAGCTCGCAAGTCAGCTCTCTATACAGAAACCGTTGGCCGCACTGCTGTTGCAGAGAGGCATTGACACTCCAGAAGCGGCTACCGATTTTTTCAACCCTGACATTACGAAACTACATAATCCCTTTTTGATGAAGGATATGGATAAGGCCGTGAAACGCCTTTCTGACGCCATTATCAATAATGAAAAGATTCTAGTCTATGGCGACTACGACGTGGATGGTACTTCCGCTGTCGCCTTGGTGTATTCTTTCCTTTGTGAGATTATTGGAACGGATTGCAGAAACTTGGTGGAATACTATATTCCTGACCGCTATTCGGAAGGTTATGGCATTTCCGACCAGGGTATTGACTACTGTCGAGACAATAATGTCAATTTGCTGATATCCCTCGATTGCGGTATCAAGGCCAACGATAAGGTTGAATTGGCCAATAAGTATGGTATTGATGTTGTTGTTTGCGATCATCATTTGGAAGGGGATGAATTGCCTGCCGCCGTTGCCATCCTTGATCCCAAACGTAAGGATTGCCCTTATCCGTATAAAGAACTCTCCGGCTGCGGCGTGGGCTTCAAACTCATTCAGGGTTATTGCCAAAAATACAAACTGCCTGATCAGTTGTGGCTCTCCAGAATGGACCTGGTTGCCATTAGCATTGCTTCCGATATTGTTGCCATTACCGGTGAAAATAGAATATTGGCCCACTTTGGCTTGGAAATTATCAATAAGTTCCCTCGTGTGGGTATTAAGTCTATTTTGGACCAGGCTGGTATCAAATTGCACTATCCCTTCAAGGAGGAAACGATTTTCTCCCGCGTGATTTCCATCTCCGACCTTGTGTTTTATGTCGGTCCCCGTATCAATGCCGCAGGTAGAATGAAGAGCGGCCGGGAGTCGGTACGCCTGTTTATTTGCGAAGATGAAGATAAGTCGGTGGATATTGGCAAACGCATCAATACACAAAACGAACAACGCAAGGAACAGGATCGTAATGCAACCGAGGAAGCTATCCACATGATAAAATCCTCCCATGAATATGAACACCGTAAGAGTATCGTGATCTATAACCCGAACTGGTTTAAGGGCATTATCGGAATTGTGGCCTCAAGACTCGTTGAGGTGTTCTACAAACCTACAATCGTTCTCACAAAGTCTTCTGACGGATTGATAACGGGCTCCGCTCGTTCTGTTAAAGAATTCAATATCTATGACGGTATTGATTCCTGCTCCGACTTGTTGGAGCACTTCGGCGGACATAAATTTGCCGCGGGCCTGTCCATGAAAGAGGAAAACCTAGAGGAATTTACCGAGAAATTTGAACAGTATGTAAGCGATAATCTTGAGGAAACCTCGTTTATTCCTGAGATATCCGTGGATATGCCTTTGGACCTATCGGAAATTACACATGACTTCCTCAATAACTTGAAACGGTTTGCTCCGTTTGGCCCGGGTAATATGGAACCGATCTTCCAGTCTAATAACGTGGTGGACGAAGGCTCCGCCAGAATTGTGGGCGACAAGCACCTTAAAGCTCGCGTGCTCTATCCGGATCGTTCCGCACGCCCTATCGACGTGATTGCCTTTAATCAAAAAGACAAACTCGAATTGACAAAGGATAACAAACCGTTTGATTTGTTGTACCATGTGGAAGAGAATGTCTGGAACAATACCGTTAATATTCAGTTGAACGTTAAAGATATCCGCTCTTGCGCGGATGAAGATTAGTTTTCAGAATTATGCGGATTGCTGTTAATACGCGCCTGCTCCTGAAGGGAAAACTTGAGGGCATCGGTTGGTTCTCCCATGAAAGTCTTCAACGTATAGTACAACAACACCCAGAACACCAGTTCTACTTTGTCTTTGATCGTCCCTTTGACGAATCTTTCGTGTATGCGTCGAATGTTACCCCGTTGGTGGCATATCCTCAGGCTCGACACCCCTATTTGTGGTATCTTTTCTTTCAATATGGACTGCCCGCGAAGATTGCCCGCATAAAGCCGGATTTGTTCCTTTCCACAGATGGCTGGATTCCGCTGAATCTGAAGGATACGAAGGTCGTGGATGTTATTCATGATTTGAACTTTGAACATCATCCCGACTTTATCAAGCCTGTGGTGTTGCGATACTATAAACGCTTCTTCCATCAGTTTGCCCAAAAAGCGGATAGAATCGCTACGGTTTCGGAGTTCACCCGACAGGATATCCATGATATGTATGGCGTGCCTGAAGATAGAATAGAGGTGGTTTATAATGGATGCAATGAATCATTTGCGCCTCTGTCGCCAGAAGAATGCCAACAAGTTCGCAATCAGTATGCACAGGGATGCGAGTTTTTTCTTTTTGTCGGTTTGATTCATAAAAGGAAGAATTTGGCCAATATCTTTCGCGCTTTTGATGATTTTAAGTCGCGCGCGTCGTCAAATGCAAGGTTGGTCGTGGTTGGCGATCGAAAGTGGTGGCAGGGCGAGATTGAAGATACGTATAATGCCATGCACTATAAAAACGAAGTCGTCATGTTGGGCCGTCAGCCTATGGAGGTGCTTTGCAAGTTGTATGCTTCGGCCAAAGCATTGGTGTATACTTCTCTCTTTGAGGGATTCGGAATTCCGATTGTGGAAGCGTTCAATGCAGAAACAGCCGCGATTACGTCAAATCTGACTTCCATGCCGGAAGTGGCCGGAGACGCGGCGTTGATCGTGGATCCTTATAGCGTTTCGCAAATTTCCGAAGCTATGCTTTCCCTTTGGAAGGATGACGCACTGCGTAACGACCTCATCGCTCGTGGCCGCGTACGCAAGGAACGCTTTAGCTGGCAACAGACTGCCGACCGGTTGTGGGACTGTATGCTTCACTGTTTGGAAGCATAATCTCATTGTGTAATATTTTTGTCCAAAAATGTTTTCTTTTTCCCTGCTTTTGGGGATAGGGTATTCGTTTGACATTTTGTTTCTTTGCCTGCCGATTTTTTTATCATTATGGGGCAAAGTTGTATTGAATGTAGCGGATCTTGCGAAAATTGTCGCCTGTATGGTCATGACAATGCCGATATAAATTCGCAACGCACTATCTTAGTGGCTGTTGTCGGTATGCCACAGTGTGGACGTACGGTTTTGCTTCGCCGAGTCCGCGATCAATATGAATATGATGAAACCACGGATTGCCTTTCAGTGAATGGTTATCCCATACGTTTTGTGGATGTTTTGAATTCTTCGGAGAACGATGCCCCACGAAGTGTAGCCACCAAGGTGGCCTCCTTTGTGCGTATCCACAAACCCGATATGGTGCTGAATGTCGTGGATTCTACAAAGTTGGAGGACAGTATGCAATTAACCGCCCAGCTGATAGATATGCACATGCATTTGGTGGTCGCATTGAATCGCTATGACGAATTGTCCGCTACCGATCATTCGATTGATTATCTGCAATTAGGCAAGATGATGGGCTTTAGTGCTATGCCGACAGATGCCCGAACGGGTAGGGGAGTGACGGAACTGCTGAATCTGATTGTCAGTGCCTTCGTTCAAAATGAAGGCATTAAACATACGCATGTGCCGTACGGACAAGATTTGGAATCCGCTATCTCCGAAATGGAAAACGTTATTTGCCGTGAAAGTGATTTGTGCGAATTTGATCAACGATATCTGGCTATTCGTTTGCTGGAAAATGATGAAGAAGTTCGCCCTCTATTGAACGAACATGCCGATGTGCTTGTCTCTGTCGCTCGCCAGAAGGCTGCCCTGCTGCAAAAATCCTTTGGTAAGAGCCCTGCTACGTTGATAGAACAAGCGCGTGAAGGCTTCGTCCATGGCGCACTGACCGAGACGTTGAGGCATGGTGGCGATGATTCGGACCATAGCTTTCTGCAAAAATTGGATGCGGTTCTGACAAATAAATGGCTCGGCCTGCCGATTCTGATTTTGATATTGCTGCTTGTATTTGAGGCTACATTCGCAATAGGTACCTATCCGCAACGCTGGATTGATGGCGGAGTTTCCTTGCTGGCCGACTGGCTGCGTGGAATCATGCATGACGGCTGGTTTAGTAGCATGCTCATCGATGGCGTGGTTCAAGGCGTTGGAGCGGTTCTATCGTTTCTCCCCAATATTGTGATTTTGTTTTTCTTCCTTTCGCTTTTGGAAGATTCAGCTTATATGTCCCGCGCCGCTTTTGTGATGGATAAGCTTATGCATAGAATCGGACTACATGGAAGGTCCTTTATCCCCATGCTGATTGGATTTGGTTGTAATGTGCCGGCCATTATGGCAGCCCGTACGATTGAAAATCCAAAGGACAAAACACTTACTATGCTGATGATCCCCTTTATGTCGTGCTCCGCTCGACTGCCGGTGTATATGCTTTTCGTTTCTGCCTTTTTTGCGCAGTATAAGGCTTTAGTGATGATTTCCATTTATATCGTTGGGATTCTTTTTTCTATTGTATTTGCTGTCGTGATGAAACGCACGAAGTATTTTCGACAAGAACAGGATGATTATGTCTCTGAACTTCCGCCTTTTAGAAGACCAACCCTGCGCAATACGGGAATGCATATCTGGGAGCGTACGTCAGACTATCTCAAGAAGATATCTACGGTTATTTTAGCCGCATCCGTTATTATTTGGGCATTAGAGTACTTCCCGTCCGATCGTACGCTTAATGGCCAAAACAAGGAAGAATCCTATTTGGCAGAGGTTGGACATGTCATGGAACCGATGATGCGACCTTTGGGGTTTGATTGGAAAATGAATGTTTGTATTCTTACAGGATTGCCGGCAAAGGAGGCCATCGTTAGTACCATGGGCATTTTATATCATGCTAATGAGGACGATTCCGAATCCTTAATAGAAAAGATGCGAACAGATACGTATACGTCTGGTCCGCGTGAAGGACAACAGGTGTTTTCTCCAGTGGTTAGCTTGGCCTTTATGATTTTTGTGTTGCTCTATTTTCCGTGTGTGGCAACAATTGCCACCTTACGACGGGAAATAGGAAGAGGTTGGGCGGCGTTCACAGTTATCCATTCCCTTTTGCTGGCATGGTTGTCAGCCTTTGCCATCTATCAAGTGGGAACTGTGTTGTTTCTATAACCACATAGGTGGAATCAAAAGAGCCGAAATAATTTCCTGGTTGAAACTATTTTTTGATGATTTGGCTATTGTAAATGGTTGTCCCTTTGTCAATGATTCTAATGAAATAGAGCCCTGATGGGAGGTCGGAAATATTCAGGGTGGAGGTCCCCGCCTCTATGGTTGAAGTATATACCATTTTCCCTTGCTGGTCAAGAATTTGCATAACATATTGGAGCGGCGGCCGCGCCATTGAGGTAATATAGAGAATACCGCTCGTGGGATTGGGAAACAGTACAAAGGCCTGCTGGTCGTGTTGCTCAACACTATAGTCGATAGGCGTTAGTTGGACGTCTTGAATGGTACACTGCCCGTCAACGGCGGTGATGTTGATGGTCTTGCTGTGATATTGTGGGGCGGAGAACGTTACAGCGTAGGTTCCTCCTTTAATGGGACGATGATAGTCTCCCTCGGGAAGCAGAGAATAAGTGTGCGAACTGTCCACGTCGTGTCCGCTGATGAAGACTTTTGCTCGGATGGGCATACCTGTGAGTGAATCGGTTATCGTGCCCCGAAGGCCGTTTAAACTTTCTCCAATATAGTTGATGAGCGAGTGATGCAGTTTGTTCCAATAATTTGGGAGGTTCTCTGATGATAAAACTTTTGCATCACTGATTTCAATGGTTACTTCTCGACATCCAAGATAGTAGTTGAAGAAATCCTGTCTGGATCCGGTGATACAGTACCAGTCGCCACCTTCGGAGATGCCGTTTTCCATTTCATCCATGTAAGAAGGGTCAAATTGGTGACACGTATCCGCGAATTTTCTGCCAACATGTCGCCACCAATTGTCATCGGCGTTGATGCGCTCGTCTGAGGACCAAGTGTCCCATGGGAAGTTGAAAACTTCAGCTCCTCCATGAAAATTTGCAGACATGGTAAAGTGATGCTCAGCACCAAAATCCATCATTGCCCTGACTTCAGGCTCGTAGTCACCATTGGGATCATAGGTGCTGCCTGCTATGGGATAGGATCTGTTCAAGTCGATGTTGTTGTAATTGTATCTGGTTGAACGCGGCGAAGTGTTTAGACTGACATCGTTGGTGTGATAGGTGCCATCGGGATTTTCCAGAGGACAAATCCAAATATCAATGTTGTCGATGAGTTGTTGAATCTTGGAATCTGTGTCGTAGTTGTGTAGGAGATAGTGGATGAGGTGCAGCATCATATAGTATCCTACCGACTCGTCTCCATGCATGGTTGATGTGTAAAAGAAAGCCGGTTTGCTGCCTCTGTTGTCAAGATCGTTGCTGATATGCGCTACCAAAAGAGAATGACCACCAGGCGTTTGCGCAAGAATAGTGTCTATTTTGCACAAATCTGGAAATTGGTGTTGGAAGGTGTCCATGGTGGCTAAGTAGGTGTCGTAAGTCGGATATCTATTCCATGAAGATACGAAATCCTGATAATTATAGGCCATGGTGACAAATGCTTTGGGCATGGTGACAAAAGAAAATGGAATGCCCAATTTTTCAAATGCCGGATATTCTTTTTTGCCGATGCAAAGACGGACATCGTAACAGCCATCTTCATTTTTGGTGACTTTGTCAATGGAAAAATCCTGTGATATGGTCTTTAGCTGGCGTGCATTTAACGAGGTTTCAATGTAAACCTCAGGAATTGATTTGTTGAAAGGACTTTTTTTGTGTTGGGCCAGGAGGTTGGCGGAAATGAGGAAGCAGATGGTGATGAGTAGAATCTTTTTCATGGGCCGTATTAATGTAGTAGTTCTTTGATTTCTTGACATAGTGGATCGGATGCTGGTACCAGGGGAAGACGAAGTATGTTGTGGATTTTGCCTTGAGCACTCATGATGGCTTTGATACCACTAGGATTTCCTTCTTTGAAACAGGCCATAGAAAGGTCGAAAAGCTTATCGTGAAAAATTCGTGCCTTGATGAATTGGTCCTTTTGCGCAAGATGTACCATGTCGGCCATTTCAGAGGGAAATGCATTTGCCAGAACGGAAATCAAACCGTCCATGCCGGCCGACATTAAGGGTAGGGTGATAAGGTCGTCGCCGGATATCACTAAAAAATCTTTAGGCTTGTGATGAAGAAGGTACAGGATTTGCTTAACCATGCCGGAAGCCTCTTTGATGCCGATGACGTTGGGACAACTTTCGGCAATTCGGATGGTGGTCTCCGCCAACATGTTGCAGGCCGTTCTGCTGGGCACGTTATATAAAATAATGGGCAGCGGACTATGCTCTGACACCATCTTGTAGTGCTCGTATAGACCTTGTTGGCTGGGCCTGTTATAGTAAGGGGTTACGGAAAGAATGGCATCAACAGGCAGCTGCTCCACTGATTTTAGATTGTCAAGAATGACTTGTGTGTTGGGACCACCCAGCCCCATCAATATAGGAAGCCGTCCTTGATTTACGGAGGCGATGCAGCGAACAACGTCAATCTTCTCGGCTTGCGTCATGGTTGGATATTCACTGGTTGTACCCAAGGCAAGAAGATAGTCCACTTTGTTTTGGATAAGCTGCTCAACGATGGATTCCAAACTGGGAAAGTCGATTTCTCTAGAAGGAAGGAAGGGGGTGATTATGGCGACGCCCAGGCCTTTGAAACAAGCGGTTTTATTTGTCATTTCCAGTTAGCATTTGCGTGTACGTGTATATTTCCTTGAGATACCTCAGGTCTTCTTTCTGCTGAGTGTCCATGTGAAGATCGTAGAATTCTTTGTTTCCGGCCTCACGACCGATAATGAACTTTGCACGAGATTGCGCTAAAATAGCCATGGTGGCGGGATGAAACTCGTAGTTGAAGTCAATGAGCATGTCAAATTCCGTGTCCATGAAATCCTGAACCTGCACCATGTTCGGGTTGCCGAACCAATTAAGATTTTTGTTGCAGAAATAATCGGCTGCAAGTTGCTGAAGACAATAGAAGGGAACCTCCTTGTCATTAATGTATCCAATGAGCTTTACCTGTCTCCCGTTCTCCTGAAGCTTGCTGAAAATATGGAAAATACTTTTATAGGAATCCTCATCGGTTATTTCACAAAGTATTCCTATATTTCGAGCATCGTTCAGAGATAGAATTTTTCTTTCTCTAAATTTCTTATTGCTAGATAGATATTTTTGAAGAAAGTGTTTTTTTATAGATAGGAACATATTGGTCGTTTTGAAATTTTGCGGCCGCAAATATACAAAAAAAATAGCGGCAGTTGTCTGCCGCTATTTCAAACCATTAACCTATGTAAGATAATCGAAAACTATTCACAATAGTTTTTCAAAATCGTATGATGCTTTACGGACTTTTTATGAATTTGTTACAACAAAAGCATCATTTTCTAAAATTTTTTTTGCAAAACCCGTATTTGCGAAATGTCCAGGGCGATTTGCAATGATTTCTGCCTGCAACGGACAGCCTAAAAGATACAAATCACCTAAAAGATCCAGCAATTTGTGTCTTGCAGGTTCGTTCGCATGCCGAAGGATGACATTGTTCAATGTATGATTCGGCATTACGGAGATGTTGTCTCGGTTGAAAAACTTTGCGAGTTGCTTGAGTATGTTCGTCTCAGGAATTTTGTCCACGAAAACAATGGCATTGTCAATATCGCCGCCCTTGACAAGGTTGTTCTGTATGAGAAATTGTAGCTCGTTAAGAAAAACAAAAGTCCTGCAGTTGAATATTTCCGGATAAAAGTCTTCAATATTGTTGAGGACGGCCTGCTGGGCGGAGAGTACTTTCGTGCCATAGTCCACATTAACCGTCATCTTGAAATGATCTGCCGGTTTGATGGTGAGCTCAATTTGCTGCTCTGGAATAGATAGGGTGATTTCCTTTGAGACGGTTCCGATTTTTCGAGGACGGTCCAATTCTTTAATGCCGGCTTCTTTGAGCATTTCCACATAAATTCGAGAGCTTCCGTCCAAAATAGGCGTCTCCGGGCCTTGGACTTTAATGCGGACATTGTCAATGCCTAATCCGACTAATGCTGCCATGAGATGCTCAATGGTGTGTACTTCGGCGGGACCGTCTTTGATGGATGTACCACGCGAAGTGTCGTAAACATTTAGCGGAGATGCTTTAACAATAGGCTCGCCCGGAAGGTCTGTCCGGACGAATTGTACTCCGAAGTCTGCTGGTGCTGGTTCAAAAGTGACGGTGACTTGTTGGCCTGTGTGAAGCCCCTTTCCGGATACGGAAATGGGCTCGTTTATTGTTGTTTGTTTTTGCATGTAGGAAACAAAAGTTATTCGTTGTTTTTGTTCTTTAAATTGCGGAGATCCTGAAATAATTCGGGAAGCTTTCTGCGGTAAACGATCAAACGGCGCTCTTCGGAAAGCGGGATGGCCGGGTTTCCGAGATACATGCCGGATTTGAGAGAGTGTGAAACGCCTGCCTGAGCCCCCACCACGACGCCGTCGTCAATGGTGATGTGTCCGGCCACGCCGGCCTGGCCGGCGAGAATGCAGTGCTTTCCGACCTTTGCAGAACCTGCAATGCCGACTTGCGCTGCCATGCCGGTGCCTTCGCCAACGACTACGTTGTGGGCAATCTGCACAAGGTTGTCAATTTTCACATTGTCTTCAATTTTAGTAGAACCCATCGTGGCGCGGTCAATGCAGGTGTTTGCGCCAATTTCCACATTGTTGCCGATGACCACATTACCGATTTGCGGAATCTTGAGGTACTGACCGTCCTGGGCTGCAAATCCGAAACCGTCGGCACCGATGACGGCCCCTGCGTGCAGGATACAGTCGTTGCCGATTTCACAACCAGCATAAACTTTGACCCCGGAGTTGAGCGTGGTGCGGTCGCCGACCTTGACATTGTCGCCGAGGCACACCTGCGGATAGATGCGGACGCCATTGCCCACGACCACGTTTTCGCCAATACTGACGAATTCGCCAATATATACGTTCTCTCCGATTTTTGCGGAGGCGGCGATACAGGCCTTGTCGGAAATACCGACTTTTTGACTCTGCATCATTGTCTCTTGGTAGAATTGGAGTAGTTTGGCGAATGCGAGGTAGGAGTTCTCAACCTTTATCAAGGTACAGGGTACGTCGTGCTCGGGTACAAAATTCTTGTTGACAATGGCCGCGGTGGCCTTCGTCTCATATATATATGAGGTATATTTGGGATTGGAAAGAAAAGTGAGCCCGCCGGGCATACCCTCTTCAATTTTGCATACGGTTGTGATGACGCCGTTGGGGTCTCCAACTATTTCTGCCGCAAGAAGTTCGGCTATCTGTGTAATGGTGAATTTCATATTTGGTGATTTGGGCGGCAAAGATACAAAAAAGGGTAAAGACTTTTACATGATATGTTTTTTAAATAAACTGAAATTTGTAAAAAAACATTTGTATTCCCGTAATTTTAAATGTGATATGCTTTGGGCTTACTATAAAATTGTTGTGCACCAACCTTTTGGTGATAATTTATGAATAACGTATATTTATAATTCTGTTCTGATGTGCAATACTATGAAAAATACTATCTTTGCAACTTGCTTTTCAAGCAAATACACAAGGTATTTCATGTAATTTTATAGAACAGTCCTATGAAAAAATTTCTTACTCTTTTCGCAATGCTTACCTTTTCGGTTTGCCTTTATGCACAATCAGACTTCGTTCCTGTGGGCGGTACGGCCACTGGCACTTCCGGCTCCGTGACCTATACGGTCGGACAGATTGCCGTGCAGAATGCGGGCGACGGCGACAAGTCTGTCTTGGAAGGCGTGCAGCAGCCCTACGAAATTCAAACGGTGGGCGTAGATGACTACCCGGGCATTACGCTGGATGCGGTCGTCTATCCGAACCCGACACGAAATGTGCTCAATTTGCGTATTTCCAACTACGATATCCCAGCAGATGGTCTTATGGCCCAGTTCTATGATGCCAACGGACGCCTTTTGCAAACGGCAACGGTGAGCGAACTGCTGACGAGTTTTGATTTGGGAACCTATCCTGTCGCCACATACCAGCTGCGCGTGCTGGACGGGAAGCAACTGCTGAAAACGTTCAAGGTGGTGAAGATGAAGTGAGAAGGTTATAGGGCAATTATAAATAAAACACATTGATAATCAAATAAATATTTGTATGTTTGCCGCAAATTTGAAGAGAAAACGTATACATACAAAAGGGCATACAGAAAGCTTGGCAACCAAGGTTTATTTGATTCAGAAGAAAGAACTTCAATGTTGAACGCATTGGGAAATCCGCTGGAAAGACTTTCTGAAACGATTGATTTCGAGATGTTTCGCGAGACATTGGAGATGGGCTTGTATAGAGAGCGTCTGACGAACGCTGGAGCAAGCCCTACGACTATGTGCTGATGTTCAAGGTACTCGTGCTTCAACGGATGTACAATTTGAGCGATGAGCAGACCGAATACCAGATTGTTGACAGAAAGAGTTTCCGGAATTTCCTCGGACTTGCAAGCGGCGACAAGAACCACGCAAAGGTCGATGCCAAGAGCAAGCTGATAAAGAAGGCGGTAACCACGAGTGCGGAACAACACGACTCCGTTCCGACCAAGTTGCTGATAGACAATGACGACAGAGGTCAGGAAGTCATACGGGATGTTCAGCCGCGTTGTCGGTTTGGCGCGAAATGCCGCCAGAAACACCTTGACCAACCTGGTTTACAACGTGTGCCGATATGAGCAAATAGTACGATTAGGAATGAATTGATTTGTGTAATATATTGATATACAACAACTATACCTCCATAAAATAATGATGAAAAGTTGGAAAATAGAAGAAAATTTGTGTCTTTGCCGTGCTGTTCACTTTGAATTTTGGCTAACGGACTTCACGAAGTTCAGAGGGACGGCGCGAAAATGTTAAAAATAGAAGTCCCCTATAATATTATGAAAAAGTATTTATTACCCCTTTTTATGATTGTGTTGTTGGCTTCTTGTGAAAAACCGGTGCCTGCAGATGGTATTATGCACAACGCTGTCAAGGATTATGATGGAAACATCTATGATGCTGTACGAATCGGAGAGCAGGTATGGATGAAGCAGAATTTGAAAACCACGCACTATGCGGATGGTACGCCCATTCCAATGGCTGCTCGCCTGGAGGATGATTCGTATGAGGTTTCTTATACAGAACCGTTTTGCTATTATCCGGATGGGATCCCAGCCAATGTGAATCTCTATGGTATGTTGTATAATTGGAAGGCCGTTTTGGGGAATGATCAGCCTTCCGAAAGCAATCCCAGCGGTGTGCAAGGTGTTTGCCCCAAAGGCTGGCATTTGCCTTCTGATGCAGAATGGCATCAGCTGACGGACTATGTGAGCAGCCGTGACGAATATGTCGGCGGTGATGATCCCGTCAATATCGCTCAGGCGTTGGCTGACGATGGCATGTATTGGGAAGCCTGTGGCACGGAATACGCTCCCGGTGCGGGTGGCTCCGCCAATAATGCGACCGGTTTCTCTATCCTTCCGGCAGGATGTTGCTATCAGGGAATCTTTTCATATATTCATTTCTATACTAATTTCTGGTCGTCAACAGACTACAATAACACGGCTGCGTACACTGGTCCAGAAACTGGTTTTGGAACCCCTTATGTGAACCATACGGTCAACGATAAGACAAACGGACTCTCTGTCCGTTGCGTCAAAGACTGATGCCATAAGGCTAGATTAAGTTCAAAGGGGGATGGTTTTTAGTTTAAAGTTTAAGGTTTAAGGTTTAAAGTTTAATCGATTGTCCCAATAGTAATAGTTAAAAGCCAGTCTTGTAAGTTCCGTTTCCGTAGGTTTTTCCGAAAATATCGGCGGTGACGCCTACGGGGATGGTCACTTCCATACCGCATTTGCTCAACACCAATCCGATGCCTTGACAGATGCCTGCTCCGCAACCGTAGAGCACGCCTTTGAATGGCAGTTTCAACCTGATGGCGGAGGTTGTTTCACCCTCCTTTTTAGTACCTTTGGAAAGAATGGACATCGCGATGCCCGTTAGGGTGACACACATACCCACAATCGCTAAGGGACGCATTTGTTCGCATAACATCAGTCTGCCCGTGATGGCTGCGGCGGGTGCGGACAGACTCATAAAGAGCTGTCCGAAACGCGAACCGATAAGAATGTACCCCTGGAAAAGGCAGTAGTCGCCGATAACATAGCCCACCATGCCCGACAGCAGTAACCACATCCAGGTGGTGGTGTCTGCAAAACGGGGATAGGGCGCTCCGAAGATAAGCCAAAGGGTGGCGGCAAACAAGTCAAAGACCACGACAGCGTTTTCCCTAACCGTCCCAACCTGTGACGGACGTTTGAAGCATCTTTGCCACAAACTTAACGTTTATGGCAAAGAGCAGCACCCGCAGGGTAACCATCTACATCAACGGCAAGGAGGTGGAGGCCTCCGTCAAGCAGATACGGGCGGAAATGAACGGTAATATCCAAAAAAGTGTGTATTTCTGTTTTCCATTTTGTATTTGCAAAAGTATTCATTTTTTTGATTTAACTTCAATTTTAAATTTTTTGCCTGAAGCGGAGCGTAGCGGAGTGAAAGGCAAAAAAATTTTCGCTCAA
>JAZRYC010000096.1:0-48269 GCA_045600525.1 Bacteroidales bacterium | reverse complement strand
CACATCGTAAGGCATGTTCGGATTATCCGGAATGATAGAGTTCAATGTGTCTTCCAAGCGGTTGATAGGATCTTCGGTTGCTTCGAAAGGCGGTTCTTCCATATTGTTGGAAGGAATGTAGCTGATGAGTTCGCGGAGCATGGCGATACCCTCTTCTTCGTTTTCAACAGCGAAATGAGCCACGCCTGATTTCTTGGAGTGGACAGATGCGCCACCGAGATCTTCGGTCGTTACGTCTTCGTTAGTCACCGTCTTCACGACCTTCGGACCGGTTACGAACATATAGCTCGTGTTCTTGGTCATCATGATAAAGTCAGTCAAAGCGGGAGAATACACTGCACCGCCAGCGCAAGGTCCGAAAATAGCGGAAATTTGCGGAATCACACCGGAAGCGAGGATGTTGCGTTGGAAAATTTCAGCGTAACCTGCCAAGCTGTTCACGCCCTCTTGGATACGTGCCCCACCGGAATCGTTGAAGCCGACAACAGGAGCACCAACCTTCATGGCTTGATCCATCACCTTGCATATTTTTTGAGCAAATGTCTCAGAAAGAGAACCGCCAAAAACGGTGAAATCTTGAGAGAAAACATACACCAAACGACCGTTGACAGTACCATAACCGGTAACGACACCATCGGAGAGGAATTTCTTGTTTTCCAAACCGAAGTTCTGGCAGCGGTGTTGTACGAACATGTCGAATTCTTCAAAGCTACCTTCGTCGAGGAACATCAGGATACGTTCGCGAGCAGAGTACTTGCCTTTAGCATGCTGCTTGTCTATACTCTCCTGACCTCCGCCTAAACGAGCCTTTTCGCGCAAGGCGAGTAACTCGTTGATTTTATCTTGCATTGTCATAAATAAATGATATTTAATTAATTATATATAAATGAATAAATATTTTAACATATTATGTAAGAAAGCGCGAAAGTACAAAAAAAATTTTTTCTACGAACAATGATTTGTGAACATCTTATAAGACAGGCACATTCTGTTTTATCAATACTTCTATAGACAGATTTTGCTTTGTCAATATTGCAGAGCGTTTATTTTTGCAGTCGAAAAATCATTATGAACAAACCGTCGGAATTGTATCCGGCCACAACAAATTCACTAACCCTAAAAATCAAACATTATGAACAAATTTTTCACTTATCTGCTCGGAGGACTCACCTTTATGGGATTGACCTCCTGTTCAACAACTTCCAACACATTGAACACCAGCACTGTTCCTGAGTTAGACATCCAACGCTACATGGGACGATGGTACGAAATCGCACGCTTTGACCATCCTTTTGAACGCGGTCTGGAGGGCTGCACCGCCGACTATGAGTTGCAGGACGACGGAATGGTAAAAGTCACCAACTCCGGTTACAAAGGCAGTTTGGAGGGCAAATTCAAACAGTCTGTGGGAAAAGCGCGCCGACCAGACGACAAAGTGCCCGGGCAACTGGAGGTTTCTTTCTTCATGAACTTCTATGCCCAGTATAATGTCATGGAACTCTCGCCCGACTACAGTTACGTATTGGTGGGTAGCAAAACCGACAAATACCTGTGGATTCTCAGCCGTACGCCACAGATGAAGGAAAAGGATCTTGACTACCTGCTCATGCGTGCGAAAATACGAGGGTACGACACCGATAATCTCATCTGGGTGCGGCACTAAACAAAAAAGGGAACGGATCTCAATCCGTTCCCTTTTTACAATAGAAAAATTCTATTTTAGTATTCCATCATGGGATCCAAATTCTTGGCATGTTCTATCATCTTTTCAACTTCTTTCACAGAAGGAACTCGGTTGCAGAGATTCTTTGCCTTATTCACTTCTTCCATCTTGGGCTGGAGATTGGTGGCTACTCTGTGGCGAAATTCCTTAACGGTATCTACGCCGGAAGCTTCCAAAAGTTCTGCAAATTGGCCAGCGATGCCCTTAATGCGGAAAAGATCGGCATGGTTTGTCCAACGAAGCACCAGTTTTTCGCTGATGCCGGTTTCCTCGGCCAACTTGGCGCGACCAGCCTTCTTGGCACATCTGTTCAAAAGTTCTTCAGTCGTCTTCACACCGGCAGCTCTTAGTTTTTCGCCATAATTACCGCCAACGCCTTCAATTTCTTCAATTTTATAAGCCATAATGATTTTGTATTAAATATGCCTACTCTTCAGGGATTTTCGGCAAACTCCACATTTTAGTAGCAGGTTGCAAATATAGGAAAAAAGTAGTAAGGGCGAAAGATGATTCGACACCTACGAGATTTTCCACTCATTGATGTTCCGTTCCGCGGTGCTGTAGTTCACGCCGATTTTCATCAATGTGCGTTCGTCGCTTTGGAAGCGCTCGGCGTAGCCTTTTTCGTCAATTTGGGCCAATGCCTCTTCTGCCGACTTGTTGAACTTGAACTCGAAGATATAAACGTAGTCCTGTGTCTGCACGGTCATATCCATACGGCCTTTGTTGGTGTGTTCCTCTATCTGCACGTGGTAGCCGCAGAGGGCGGTGAGGATGAACATCACGCTCTGGAAGTGGCGTTCCTGCTCGGGTTCGAGCTCGTAGGGGCAGGCACTGAGGAATGACTGCAGCCGCTCCATAAAGCCCTCGATGTCGCCCGCGCGCAACGAGTACACGAAGCGGCTGATCTCGAAGACGGAGCCTACAGCATCCACGTTGGTGTAGCTCGGAATGAGGAAACGGACAAAGCCCTGCTTGACCTCTCTGTTCGGGAAGCCGAGATGGTAGAGGCCGAAATCCGGATCGTAGCCCTTGATGGTGAGGTAGCCGCTCTGGTAGATGACGGGCAGCGGGTTGGTGGAGGCGATATCGACGCTGTTGAGCACATCGCTGACGACCTCCTCTTTCTCAATGCGGGCGAGATTGTAATGATGTATTTTAAGCAGCTCCATCAGATACGTCGGCGTGCCGGTCTCGAACCAGTAGGCGCCGATATTACCTTTGTAAAATGCGTTGAGCAGACTGAACGGGTTGTAGATGCCGGGCAGCTCTTCTTCGCTGAAGTGGTAGCCGTCGTAGTTTTCACGAAGTGCAGTGTAAGTCTCATCCACAGACTTGCCTAACTTGTCGGCAAGTTCTGCCACTTCAATCTCAAAATTCGTGCGGAGTTCATTTTCTGTGATACCGCAGATGTCAAAGAATGCGGCATCCATCGAAATGTCATTCAGGTTGTTCAAGTCACTGAAGACGCTGACCTTCCCGAACTTGGTGACTCCCGTGTGGAAGGCGAAGCGGATGCAGCCGTCCATCGACTTGAGCGCGCCGTAGAAGCCTTTGAGCGTGGCGCGGTAGGCATCCTGCAATTCCGTATTGCCGATGGCCTGCAGCAGCGGCTTGTCGTACTCATCCACCAAGATAACCACCTGACGGCCGGTCTTTTCGTAGGCGCGGCGGATGATGCCCATAAAACGTAAGCCTAAGGAACTTTCTGATTCACTGTTCCCGAAATCCTTTTCCCAACGGCATAAGTGCTCGTTGATAATTCTATCAAGGGCTGCGGGTGAATCGTATTTCTCCGTGTTCAAATCCAGGTGCAGAATCGGATATTCGATCCAATCGCTTTCCAGCTCGGTGATGGCGAGACCGTCGAACAGCTCGCGCTTGCCTTGGAAATAAGCCTCTATGGTACTAAGCAGCAAGCTTTTGCCAAAACGGCGCGGACGCGACAGGAAGTAGTACTTGCCTTCCGTGGCCAATTTGAAAACGATGTCGCTCTTATCTACATATTTGAATCCTTTTTTTCTCAGGTCCTCAAAATTCTGTATGCCGATTGGTAGTTTCTGTCCCATAGTTGCGTTGTTTAAAGTAAGGCCGCGAAAATACAAAAAAATGGTCTAACGTGACAATGCAAAAGTCGGGGCGAATGTGGATTCGCCCCGACTGACCTATTCCGTTTTTATCTTGTAGAGGTCCCTTCACCTCCTCCTACCGTCGGAGGTTCGGGATGACGATGGCGTTATAGCGTATATGGGCGGCGGCGCAAGGTTATTGGTTATAGTCGGTGTGTGGTGCCGCCGCAATCGCGACTTCTGCGGCGACACCACGACATTGCAATCCGTTCAACACTTTCCGTCGCCGCGCTTCTTCTGCCCAGCCACGCTGCGTCATCCCAAGCGGAACGCAGTGGAGCGAAGGAACCTTACAGGCGCATAGCGTAGCACGGAATCTCTCACAAGATGTGAAGGGGATAAATCCATTAAAAAAAGAGCTTTGCACTCTTCTGTACAAAGCTCTTTAAAAACCTTATATGATATTATAAATAACGAGACTCGATAGATATATCAAAGAAACCATACGTGCACATAGTTCCTAACGATTCTTCATGATATTACTTTTATATTAGCTAACTCTATTAAAGGGTTTTCGGTACACTTCCCTAAAAATTTTTAGTTAAACTATTTTTTCTTTCTAATGTAGGCAGCTACCCCGATGATGTAAACTACTAAAGTAATAAAATTCACTATAAGAGTAAGAAGCAAATGTGATTTTTCTCCTTCTGCAGGATGAGCATTGAAAATAAGCAACCATTCAAGCAAAATCAGCAAAATTGCAATTCCCCAGATAATGCCCTTATGAGATTTGGCAGTCCGTGTAATTGCTTCTACTTCAGTGACTGACTTTTTTTCAATTTCAACCATCTTTTTGAAATCGTCCTGAGAGACGCCCAAATCCAAAGCTTCCATTTTAAGCATACTTTCCTGTTGGTCAAAATCACCTTTTTGCAATGCGATTCTGATTTTTTCCTGGAATGTCATTCTCTTGACATTATCTACTGTCTGTTGTTCCATATTAAATATTTAAATTTAGTTAAAATAATATTATTGGCATTTATGCTGAACTATGAACATCAAATCTTCTGGATCCACTCCAGCGGCAATCGCTTTCTTTTTCAAAAAGGCCTCTTCATCCGGTGTTATGACCCCATCTTCCGTGGCGATATCAATCATCTGTTCTAGAATTTCACGTGCTTCACTGCGTGCTATTTCTTCTTGGCTTTTCTTCACTGCCGCATTTTGAACCGCAGCATCCATCACTCCATTAGCGGCTGGTTGCAATTTGACCAACATCTTCAAAATTTTGATAATAATGGGCAACCCAGGAATTCCAACAACAGCGGCCACCCCTTCTGCAGCTTCAAGAATAGGACCCAACGGGGCACTTTTTACAGCCTGTTGAATATTAGCTAAAGTATTTTTCTTCCCCATAACTATTTGCTCGCTTTAAGTTTTTCAACAAAATCAATAAGATTGGAAATGTCTTTACCGCTCGTTTTCTGATAATCCTTCAACGATTTAATGGTCTTGTCAAAATTGATTTTTGAAAGCAACCCATCAATTCTTTTTTGACAGAATTCACGAAAATCATTTTTAAGTTCTTGTGTTTTGTCTTTGCTGGCGACAAATTTCTGCTTCGTCTTAGACGCCACATTCTGAGTAAACCCTGTTACATTTGCCGAAATTTTTTTCAGCAAACGATCTCCATTTCCTTTTTCTATCCTTTTCAGTTTCATAATAAAGTATTTAAAAAAACTCAAAGTCAAATAGGCAACAACTCGTTTCGCATCTTTTTTTAAGATAGAATAAATTTTCACATCAGGCGAAAAGAGCGCCAAATGCATATCTGACAAACGATATCCAGAAAAGTTCCTTTTACATTTTAATATTCATACTAATTCAGAATTTACTATTTTGTCACTCCGAAATATGTTGTAATGGTGTTTATAACCACACTATTCCCTATCGGGCGCACGGTATTGAACATCACTTCGTTGCCTTATACGTAGTTTTAAAGTATTCCGTCGTCGGCACTGTAGCCAAAGACTCCAGCCACAAATAGACAGAATATCTCATTCTGGTATTCTCGAAACCGAAATAGATGGTGCGCATTCCTTTGACAGAAATGCGGTCATTACAAGACTGGGTGCCTTGTTTGGAGAAGTCCATATTGTATTTCAGTTCGGAAACAGGCTTTCCGTCAGAGAACTTTTTCGCCTCGGCCGCATTGGTGAAAACATAAAGATTGCAATAGGCTTCATCTTCTTTGTTAGGTTCACAGGAATTCAGCAGCTCGCGGAAAATATTGGTTTTGCTGCTCTTGGACTCATAAACCGGAAGTCCTAAGAATTTAATTTCCTTGTACTTCTCATCCATATTTTTGCAGAATTGTCCATCTTCGCTTTGGTCGCTTTGCGAAGTGGAGATGCGCAGGCTATAGGCAACATCTGTGCTGCCGGCCGGAATCTGCATAGCTACCACAGAGCGTGCGCCGCCGGAAAAGGCCGACTTCAACTGGGAACGTAAAGTGACTTTGCGAGGTTCTTCAAAAATATTATTGATTTTTATACCCTGAAGTTTCTGAGCGCCAAAATCTCTGGCTGAGCACTCCGTTTTTTTAGAGGTCACTCCTGTTTGACCTTGTTTGTAATCTTTGATAGAAGACACCGACTTACTCAATGAGAGTTCCACATACGGGTTCCCTTTCGGAGTCATTTCCACCAAATATACAGCCGAATTTGCAATCTTAAGCGAATCATGAACTGACTTTTTGTTGACATAGGATTTCAACGTAGCATGGCTGTCGGCATTGTAAATTTTCACCACCACATTGCCCGGCGTAGAGAAATCTATGAAGAGTTTGTCGCCGCGGCAAAGATAAACCGCATCTTCCTCTTTTCCCGTCAGCAGATGGTCTTCCTTTGTCACAAGACTTTTGTGAAAATTCACCACTCGCTCATTCAAAAGTTTTTCCACAACCATCTTCATAGAATCGACCATGAATTGCTGTTCTGCAAACTGATGTCTTTCCTCTTTCGAGACATCATCTTTATCATATTCAAAATGCAGTTTGTCCAAATATCCAGCCAATTTTTTAAAATCCTCTTCCGAATTGCTCATATTGAAATGACGAATAGCCAATGAGACATCTTCCAACAGAGACTGAGATTCTTCCAACTGGGAAAAGGCCTCAGAAGATTCGGATTTATTTCCGTTAAAAAGAGAATCGGGGCTTTGGGATTTGGAATGGCAGCCGTTGAGAAGAAGGGCTGCAAAAAAAATGGCGAGAAAGAGAATTGAATTTTTTTTCATAAGGCGAAACAATTTTCTTAAAATGTTTTTGAAATCGCAAAAATACTATATCTACCCGAAAAATGGACCTACAAAAAGACAAATTAATGTGAAAGTTCAAGTTGTAATTCATCTGGAACTATTCCAACAATCACATTCAACGCAGCACGGACAGCCACACACATGTCTTGTATAGACATAAACGGTTTTTGCGACTTATCCAGTACCTGAATAGGTGCATAGGGCAAATGTATAAAACCCACTTTCGTATCCGGGAAGCGTTTTTCTGTCAAATACATTGCCGTATAAAAAGTATGATTGCAGACAAATGTTCCAGCAGAATTGGAAATATTGGCCGGCACACCTTGGCCCAACACCGCTTGCATGATATTTTTAATAGGTAGTGTGCTAAAATAGGCAGGAGCACCATCCTCGCGAATGCACATGTCTTCTGGTTTGTTGCCGTCAACATCTGGTTTATTGGCATCATCCATATTAATAGCCACGCGTTCGATGGAAACGGCATATCGACCGCCTGCCAGCCCCAGAGAGAGCACGACATTGGGTTGGTACATTGACATCGCATCCTCCATCATCACTGCGGCTGCCCGAAACGCCGTAGGCAATTTCGCCTTGATAATGTCACAATCTCCTATGAGTTCTGGCATTTGCCGAACAACCTCCCAAGATGGATTTATTTGTTCACCATTAAAAGGCCCGAATCCTGTTAACAATAGTTTCATTACACCTCGAGTTATCTAAAAATATCATACAAATTTTCCCAGCATTCCGAATCAACTTGAAGAATTAGATATTCTTCAGTATGCTATTTTTGTTTCAAGATTCCGATTTATTAATAGAGGCGGTGTTATGGAATATAGCACCACCTCCACTCTGAAAATTATTCTAACACGATGAATTCGGTTCTGCGATTTTCTTGCGCCTTCGGATCGTCAGTGTTCTTCAGTTTTGAAGATCCTAAGCCGACAGCTTCAAGACGGCTTTCATCAATGCCTTCGTGCTGAATGAGGAAATCAACAGCGGCTTGGGCGCGATCTTCGCTCAGTTTCTGATTGAACTTAGCATCGCCTTCCGCACTGGTGTGGCCTTCCAAACGCAAACGGATCTGAGAATTCTTTTCCATAACTTTGGCCAAGTCATGAAGGACGAATTTAGCGCCTTCGGGAAGGTCTGCTTTTCCTTGTGTAAATTCGGCGGCGTTGAAGTTCTTCTCAATCTCTTCAATCTGCTGAACGAAAACAGTGTCGTGCACCACTTCTTTCACCACTTTCACCTCAGGATCCCTGTTCAAACTGCGCATAAGGAAGAATCCCAGAACGGCAGCAACGAGAAGAAGCAAAAGCAGCCAGATCCACCATTTTGATTTCTGTGGTTTTACCTCTGGGGGAACATAACCGTTGAGGTATTCAAGTCGGTAACTGCCACGTTTCCCAATGCCTTTTTCTGCCGCAGTAAATTCGGCGACTTCGACATCATACAATTTTCCCTGCTCAACTAACTTCGGAAAATTGTCTTTGGTCCACATAAGATTGTTGAAGGTGATGCGCATACCATCAGGCATGGTGAGGAAGAAGTTGTGGCTTTCTGCGTACTCAACAATCTTGTCATCAAACTTGGTCTCGGTCTGGGCAACAGCTGTCTTAAGGGCATCAACTCGCTCCAGCGTTTTGGCCGTGTTCATATTGTTAGTAAACAAGTTACGCGGAAAAGCCTTGTTCAAATCATCCAATGTGGCTTGCGGGTACATTTTGATGTAAGCATCAATAATGCCAAGGGCGGTCCACTTTTGCGACTCGCCATAAACTCTAACTTTACTTGCCATAATTTTTTCCTTTATCAAATAGGGACTTCTATTTTGCAATTCCTTGCCAACGCTCTAAACTTTGCGAAGTCCTTTTAACAAAACCTAAAGCAATCAGCAGGTTGTTTCTGTTTCAGAGAGTCTTTTCTCGAATCCTCCAATGCCTACATTTTACAATTCAATTCATACCTGTCCGTGATGCGTTTCCAGACGCAACGACATTCCTTTTGAGATTGACGGACATCAATCATGAAAACTCCAACGAATTTATAGTAATTAAATCCCAAATCGTCTTTTTGTCTGAAAAATGTAATACGACGCCGTTCGGGATCCGTGGTATGCTTCAGCATATGTCTTTTGCGATCAGACAAGTCTTCCGGATATTCCAGGATCGCAGCCTCATCCTCCAAAAATTCATTATGCCATTTTTATTTTCAACATTGGGGAACCAAAGAATGGAGTTTTCATCAACATAGGCCTCTCCAGCTCGTAAAAAACCGCGATGCTTGGCTCGTGTGCCGAAAGCTTCGCAGATGTCATCAATGGTTTCCATATACTCGTTGTCCCCTACAGCAAAGTACCCTTTACGCTGATAGTAGTCAGGGGTTCGCGCATCTAAACCTAACCAGGGCAAAAAATGTTCGCCTTGTTGTTTAATGCGTTTGCGAATTTCCGCAACGACAGCTTCAATATCCTGATGGATTTCAGCCATAGACTTGCGACAGTCTATCTCAAAAATCGTGGCATCAGTTACCATTTTGATTTCAACAGCACGAACACTATCCAATTCCCTTTTAATTTCTCCATAATGGAACGGTTCATTTATTTCCACAACAATGCCGACCTGCGGCAAATACAAGTCTGCGAGAGCATACCTGTCATCGATTTTTCGTTTTACATATTGTTGGGTGACAAACTGCACTCGGTCATCATCCAAGCGATGCCAGATGCGCTGGATAATGTATGTTTCAAATCTCTTATGGCTGATTTTGCGAAACATTCGAGCCATATAATCCAACTTGAAATCAATTTTCAAAGGGAGGCTTTCTGACGAGACTGCTTTCATTGAATTCTATGAACAACTTCTAATTATCATATTGACGGCCCCATTTTCACTCGGCAATTTTCTCCATAGTCTTGAGCGAAATCTATTTCTTTTTACCGGTCAAAGCATTAATCACGGCGTGACCGATTTTGCGTTCAAGTCCGCCTTTAGTGGTAGGGATACGCGTTTTTCGCGCAATCTTCGTTTTCAATCCCGATATACCAATGAAACGTTTTACTGAAAATGATAATCCTTTAAACAAACCCATATCACACAGTTTTCATATCAAATAGAGACGGCGCATGGCACCGTCTCTATTTAGGATTAAGGATTATTCGCGGCCAGCTGCTGCAAGAGTAATCTTGTTGTCAGACAATTTGGTATCAGCGGGATTAGCCACTTGGGTTTCAATACCGTAGATTTCTTTCACTTTGGTCTCAAATGTTCCAACAAGCATATTGCCGGCAACTTTAAGATCTCCGCCTTTAGCGCCTTCGCCTCGGATAGATGCCAATGTGGCATTTTCATCTGCAAATTGCTTGCCTTTATAAACTCTTAAAGTAGCGCCAAAAGCATCTTTGAATTGTTTTTTCAAACTTTTGACCGTAAGACGGCCACTGATAGTAAATTCTGCCATAATAATAAATTTTAATTGATTAGTATTAAATTATTCGCATTGTACGACAAGTGTGATTTTAGTATTCTCCACGGGCGGCCTGACCGATCGTAATTTCGTTAGGCACCAGTTTCTCACCTTTTTTATCTTTGATTTGAACGGTAATACCAAATGCTTTGTCGAACATCTTTTCAGCTTCGCCTACTTTAGTGCTTCCTTTGATTTTCAATTCCACATTTGATTTCGTATCCACTTCCTTGCTGGTTTTATTATTGAGCGCAGCCAAAGTCAGGTCTTCTTCAGCAATCTTACTGCCTTTATAGAAAACAAGTGTGCAGTCAAATGTCTTTTTAAAATCAGCAGCAATAGTTTTGAGTTTCTTATTCGGAGCAACAGTGATCTCCGCATTGTTAAAATGATCTTTAATGTTATTAATGATTCCCATAGATATTAAGTGTTTTAATGTTGACCTACTCTATCAGTGGATTTTCGGCATTCTCCATAAAAATTTCTTTTGACTACACTATTTTTTCTTTCTAATATAGGCAGCCACCCCAACAATGTAAACTACTAAAGTAATAACATTCACAATAAGGGTAAGAAGCAGATGTGATTTCTCTCCTTCTGCAGGATGAGCATTGAAACAAGCAAAGTCCTTAAACAAAAGCCTAAGATTCAATGATAGCTAAGATTTGATTACTTTTTGAATTTGAAACTTGGAGCCACAAAATCAGCAAGAAAGTTCAAGTTGCATTAAGGAAGCCGCATTATCATGCCCGTTTCAATGATGCTTTTGCGCTTTCGATTTGACGCTTGTAGTACTCAATTTGACGATCATGGTATGCAGCTTTGTCTATCTTCTGTTTTTTGTAGTAAGCCTTGTTACTTGCAGAGGATGCGCTTTTGATATAACGAGCATAATTTTCATTATCACGTTTTTTAGCTTCACGCTCTTTCTCGATTTTTGCACGAAGGTCAATAATCTGCTTCTTATAATATTCTTTACTCATAGATTTGATTTCTTAATGTTATTCTTCAAAAGATATTTCAATATCCGGTTCTGATTTTACCATATCAGCTAACATAAGCACAGCCATTTCATCTTCAATGCCAAGTACTTCTGCGATAAAGAGAAGATTGCCGACTTCGTTATAAGTCAATTTGTTGTCTGTGATAAGAATTTGCATAGCAGCTTGGAAAACGATTCCAATTTCTTCATCGTCAACCAAATCAGAGGCAACGCGGAAAAACTCGTTAACTTCATCGTCATTCATTGAAGAAATCTTGGCAACATTCTCATCAACGGCAGTTTTAAATGATATTTCATCCAGTTCGAGAGCTTCTGCGATTTCTTCGACAGCTATTTTTTCAGCCTCATCATAAGCACCGTCAGCCCAAATTGCTGCAGCCATAAAAGCGGCTAAAGTATCTAAATTGGTTTTCATATTCCTTTTACTTAAAGATTCTCTTAATTCGATTTATCAAGCTATTTTTTTCTTTACGGGCCTTTGCCATGCGTTCGCAAACAGCCTTTCCCTCTTTGGTACGTTTGTCAACAGTACCGTCTTTGGTTTTTTTTGCAGTTGTTGCCATAATTACAGTTTTTATAGTTATTTACGTTTAAGTTTTCTTTCCTTAGCTGCTGCACGACGTGCTTTTGCCATACGTTCGCAAATTTCTTTGCCTTCTTTGGTTCGTTTGTCAACGGTACCATCTTTAGTTTTCTTTACTGTTGCCATAATTATTGTATTTAAGTTACGATTAATTGATTCGTTGTTTACCTACCTCTACAGGAACATACTCTTATCATTTTCTATCCGACAGAACTTTTTTGTGCTTATCCAGAATGCCTGTACTTTTTTCTGAGAAACCATCCAATGGAAATTGACGACTGATTTTGAAGAACTCCTCAAAGTCATCCTTCATACTTTCTTTATAATAACGAAGGCGTTCTAGCTTTTCACGGTGTCTTCTTTGTTTTCTTTCATCTATGGAATTGGCAATAGAAATAAACAATTTGACAAGCAATCCCACCCCAAAAAGGATGCCCAAAACAGCTACAACATTCAAAAAAGGATTTTGCATAAATGATTTATTTTATGATTATCATAATTGCTGCTGATCGGTTTAGGTTTGCTTGCCAAATTCAAGAAATCGGATCAGTCCAAAACAATAAATTCTGTTCTTCTATTGACTTCGCGGTTATTCGGGTCAAGGGGTTCGCTACTGCCCTTTCCTTCAAATTGCAGACGCTCAGCTTCAATGCCTCTGGAAATCAAAAAATCGACAGCGGCCTTTGCTCTTTTTTCAGAAAGTTTCTTGTTGAAGTCGGCGTTACCTTCGTCGGATGTGTGCCCAACGATCTTCAATTTAAGGTCGGTGTTCTCAAGCATGACTTTTGACAAATCATACAATACGAATTTGGCGTCATCACTTAAATCGGCCTTGCCAGCTTTGAATTTCGCAGCATTGAAATTCTTTTCAATTTCCTTCACTTCCTGCATAAAGACAGTATCTACTACAGTCACAAGTTTTTCCTTCTCAACAACTTTCTCAACCTCAACTGTGTTTTCCACGGTCTTAGGTTCGCGAGTCAGACTCCAAGTAAGAGCACCTGCCAAACCTGCGATTACAATGCCCATTATCGTATATCCCAGCCAACCGCCTTTCTTTTGAGGTACGTTGTTTTCAATTGCATCACTCATAATCAAAAATTTTGAATTGCCTACTCTGGATTTGGGTTTTCGGCTTCCCCCGAATAATTATCTAAATCGGTTGTTATTACTTGGCAGGAGCAACATTTTCTTTAATGTTGACAACAACATCTTTATAGCCAAAAGATCGGAACAGTTCCGTGAGCTTTTTCACACCGGAATCTGTTGCTTTTTTCAAAATGTTTTCCTTCTTAGCATCTGCTTCAATTTTAGCCTTCGCCTTATTTTCAACAGTAACGACTTGGTCATGTGACCATTTGCCTTCTTCAATATATATGTCGAAATCGCTTGGATTAACAATCACATCGAAAATTTCAGCTTTCGGCAAGTAAACTGTCAAAACAGAGTCTTTGACAATCACATCTTCGTCTGTCAATTTCGACAAATTAAAGCCAGCACGCACTTTACCATTAGCCACAATAATCAATTCATCTTTAGCGACTGCTTTACTCTTATCTTTCTGGAACAGACCAGTAACAGCGTTCACCGCCTTGCCTTTAGTTGTTTCGCTTGCTTTTGCATCTTTCAATACGATTTCCTCATAAAAGCAGGCGCTTGTGAATTCGGAAATTTTCTTGATTTCCGCAACCACATTTGCGGTTTGGTCTATCGTAAGTTGTTTTTCCGTTTTGCCAAGCAAACCGGTTTGTAAGATCGCCCAATATCCGGCAACCAACACGACTAAAATTACAACTATAGTTATTATTAATTTAAAAACTTTCTTCATGATATTGCTATTCTAAAATTATTCAAATTTAACCGTAACACTTTCAAAGCCCATTTGTCCTAACATTGTCCTGAAAAATGCGGACGCATTCTTTTCTGCTTCCTGGAGGATCCCTAAATTGGGAACGTCTTTACGGATGTCGGCCTCACCTTGTTGGAGCAAAATATTACGGTCTTTTGCCGTAAAATTAAAACGGGTCTTGGAAACTTTTTCATAAGTCAAATTTGCCATTTCAGGAGGCATATTGAAAGAAAGCAACTCAGCTTTAGGCAAAGTAATAACAACCGTCTTATCAGTCTCATTAATTTGCACTTTTGAAGCGTCAAACTTACTCAAGTCGATACCGGCCTTCAAATAAGCCGTACATTTGAATAAAATCTTACGGTCGCCTATATTGTACCATTTAGCATTGTCTTCAGCTTTAACAACTTTAGTAACGGTATATTCTACCGTGCCTAATTCAGCCATCTCAGACATCTCAGACATTTTCTTGTTCATTTTTTGCTTCAGGGTCAATTCTGGCGTTCCTTTGGCTTTGGATGCCAATTTAAACCCAGACATTTTGAGCTTTGCCACAGCAGCATCGTCGCAGGACGAAAAGAGTACTGCCAGACAAATTACCATTAATAAAAGTTGTTTTTTCATTGCAAATCAATTAAGAGTTTAATTTTTACTTTTATACAAGATTGTAAAATCTTTCATTTGCTATGCTTCTGTTTCAGCGTCTTCGTTTGACTCTTCTTTTTGATACAAATCGACAATGGCATAACGGAAATCCGTTAATCTTTTAAGTTCGGAAGCAGAGTCCACTTTGTCCGAAATTTCGCTCAAATAATCAATATAGCATTGTTTGATTTCTTCAAATTTGGGATGGTCCACCAATTTGCTTACCATACCTTTTCCAACTTTGTCTAACAAACTGCCTTTACCTAAGCTCAGGTCAACAATTGCATTAACAATTTCTCCAGAGAGCTCCATAATTTTTTTTTCGTCCATTTTTTAATTTTTTTTAGAGTTAATAAATAATTATACTTAGTACATGACATTTTTTTCAAGCAGGTGTAAATATCGGATTTTCAGTCGATAATATTCCGAAAATGGGAATACCGTAGTCATTTCGTCCTCTTGTCAGGAACTCAGTCACAATGTCCAAGCCGTATCTGATCAAGAAAAGCTCTATTTTGTTAGCGACCTCTCTCAATTTTGGGTTACATTACACAATTCGAAAGCATTCAGTAGGGGACACAGGACAGTAAATAGTCAAGCCAACGCTGCTTTCATACGCTAACCTCTTGGTGCTTTTGCTTTAGCAGCTTTAAGATTTGATATAGATGCTTTAAGTCTTCCTATTTCGCTTTGATAGTTGAAAATAGCCGAATCAAAGCTTACACTATTGTTATGTTTTTCTTTAAAGCTCTTTTTTTGCGACTTTGCTTGTGCTAATGCGGCTTGTGCATGCGCCAGTTTTGCTTGTAGGAAAGCAATATCCTGATCATAGTCTGATTTCGTCTTTGTTCTAAACAGTCTACTAATAAGTCCCATAATTCTTAATTTAATTTGTTAATAAATGATGATAATATAGATTGTTGGTGTTTATTGAATTTCAGTTGCATTTGCATCAAATCATCAGTCACTCATTGAGTTTTACATCAGCTCTGCGGGCTTTCAGTTCGGCCACCCACTGGGCCGGTACTGTTTTGTTTTTACTAATATTCAAAGGATATGCAAATTTATCTTGGGCAAGCTCCGCGGTTTCCACAGCTTCAGCCTGAGACGATGAATCTAAGTAATCCCATTCCCAGTAACAGTTGTCAATAATATCATTCACCTTTGTTTTGGCGGCCTCGTCATCATCATTGGGCGAAACGATAGCGCGCAACGTTCTCCGCAAGGTTGAGCTTTTAAAAGGCCCTATGATATGCCAGCGTATGCGCCTTCTCATATCATTGCTAATGCCGAAATACAACCCTATATAAGTATCACCTTGAATATCTCGGGTCATGAAATTCATCGTTTGGGCAAGATCTTTGTTTTTAAAACCACACAGAATTTCTGTTGCTTTTTGGATTGGGAACCACCAGCGGTAAACACCTGGGCGTGGTTCCACACACAGCGTTTTATCTTGCATCTGCTGTCTTAATTCCTTTGCTAACTTTATATTTTTCATATTATTCTAACATTCATTTTACCAATCTTCCGGGCACAAAAAAAGGCGCGGAGTGTATTTCTATCCGTCAAAGAGGGCTCTACCAAAACCCGAAAGCACAATAGAAAAAACAATCCACGCCTAATGCAGGCGCAAATCACTCCTTAAATGTGCTTTCTTAACAATTTTCGCTGTAGTTAAATTTGGTAGATTTTCCTTTGACGAAGTAATAAGCGTTTACGAAATATATTCTAAAGAACGAGTGCTTGCCGTTTCCGACAAAACAGGCGGCAAATATACAACAAAATCATTATCACCGCCATTCTTCAAACATTTTTCGCAGAAGGTATTCAACGCCACGGCGCGGATTGTGTTCGCTTCGGGATGGTTTCCCTCTTTTTAAGATGTCAAAGAACTGGCTGACTTTTTTCTGGCCGCAAAAATAAAAACTTAATAAACAAGTAGTTTGGTCCTAATTAGTCCTAATTTTCAAAAATACAGAACCATTCTATTTTCATAATTCAATTTTAATTATTTTAAATAATCATTTACATATATTAAAGTATTTTATATTTTAGCAAAACAAAAATTAAATCATAAAAAAAGATAACGGCCTCATCTCTACCGAAATCTTCAACATCGATAGCCGAGCGTAAAACATACTGATATACAAAAAAAAATGATTATATTTGCCGACTCCATTTTCCAGAAATGGCCAAAACAGATTCATAAAAAAAACACTATGAAAAAAATCACAACAATCCTTGCGTTACTGACATGTATCGCATCATTGCAAGCGCAACAGATTACTTTGAACTTTACGGGGAAAACCACGGCAAACCATCGCCAATGGATGGATAGCGTGACCGTCATCAATCACGACAGAAACTGGACAGAAACGCTGCCCTACCGCGATACCGTCCTGAAACTTTCCGTCACCTACGGCATCCATGAACTTAGCGGTTTAAGCGAAAATTCACTGCAAAATCACCCCAATCCTTTTGAAGGACAAACCACCGTCCGTCTCGCGCTGCCGCAAGACGGTCCGGTAAACATCCAAATTTTTGACATAAACGGCAAAGTCTGTGCCAGTTTGAAGCAGACCCTCACAGCGGGCACACACGAATTTGCTGTCGCCCTGGCCGAACCTCAAACCTATCTATTCACCGTGAGTAGTGAATACGGAAATTGCTCACACAAGCTCATCAACATCGGCACCTCCAACGGCAATCATATCGCACTGACCTCCTCCGTCACCAGCAACGGTCAATGCCCACCTAAATACAGCAGCCAGCACCCATTTCAACTTGGAGACGAACTGGAAATTATCGGATACGCAGACAACTATCTAAGCTTCCCATTAAGTCAGGAAATCTACGACAGCGGCACCATCACCTTGACTTTTGGAGCCGCCCCTTGTGTTGGTGCGGAAACCGTTACCGACCATGAAGGAAACGTTTACAACACCGTCCAAATCGGGTCACAATGCTGGACGAAAGAGAGTATGCGCTGCACAACTGCTCCATCGGGCGGCGAGTGGCTTTTCGAACCGAGCTACGGCTTGCACTATATGCCGTGTTATGCTTCTCCCAACACTACTACCGGCGGTAATTTGTACACATGGGCGGCCGCCATGGACTATCCGCTATCCGAAAATGGTCCTTTCACCATGAATCCGACATTCCCTCACCAAGGAATCTGCCCTAATGGGTGGCATATTCCGAGCAGTGCGGATTGGCAGGAGCTCCTTGACAACCGCGCACTTTCCACCGATTGTAACTCATCGGGTAAGGATTTCGCTTCACAGGTGGGATGGGATCCACACAGTTACAACTGCTATGTCGGCAATCAGCCCGAGCTCAATGATATTGCAGGTTTTTCTGCTATTCCAACAGGCACCTACAGGGAGCATGAAGATACTCCCAGCGAATACATCTATGCCGGTCAATTCTCTTATTTCTGGAGCGCAACGGAATTAGGGGAACATGCTTCGACCTCTTATTATATCATGTACAACGATAATGATATAAGTCCGGCAACCAGCAACAAGTACAGCTTTTTCGCCGTAAGATGCCTTAAAGACGAATAACAAAAAGTCAATGGACTATTTTCTTACTTTCACGACCACTTCGCTGTAGCCGAATGTCTTGAACATCTCCGTCAACTTGGCGATGCCCAATTCGGTGGCGTGTTGCAGGAGTCCGTCATTGACAGCATCTTGACGGATGCGGTTCATGGCGCGGTCCTCCACCTTGGTAACCTGCTCGTGCGTCCAGTGGCCGTCTTCAATGTAAATGTCGAAGTTGGAAGGATTGACAATGACATCTAAGATTTCCGCCTTCGGCAGTGTGACTTCCAGCAGAGAATCGGAAATCACGACGTCTTTTGTCGTCAGTTTGGAAAGGTCGAAGCCGGCACGGACATTGCCGCTGGCCACAATGACGATTTCATCTTCCATAATGGGCTCGTTTTTCTTGCCAAAGCTGTTCACGACTTTGCCGGCGACCGAAGAAGCAGCCTTCTTGTCTTTCAGAATCACATCTTCGTAGTAGCAGGCCGTGGTCAGTTCCGAAATCTTACGGATTTCAGTCACGATATTGGCGGTTTCGTCAATCACCAAAACCTCATCTTTCGGTTTTAGTTTCAAATAGAGCAACGCAGCCCCAACCACAATCAAAGCCACTATGGCGATGAAGGGAAGCAATCTGTATAAACTATTTTTGAACTTTCTCATGGCTACACAAATTTTACGGTTACGGTTTCAAAACCGACTTGGGAGAGCAGGGATTTGAAAAAGGAGGTTGCATTTTTCTCGGCATCCTGCAGGATTCCCATGCTCGGAACATCCTTGCGTATATCCTCTTCGCCTTGTTGCAACAGGAGATTGCGTTCCTGGGCGGTGAAGTTGAAGCGTGTCAAAGCGACTTTTTCATAGGCCAGCTTCGCCTCATCTGGCGGAATGTTAAATGAGAGCAGTTCGGCTTTGGGTAATATTATCACAACAGACTTATCGGATTCGTTAACTTTTACTTTGGAAGGATCAAACTTGTTCAAGTCAATACCTGCCTTGAGATAGGCAGTACACTGAAAAAGGATTTTGCGGTCACCGAACTGGTACCACTTGGGGTCATCGGAGGCCTTGACCACTTTGGTCACCTTGTACTCAACCGTGCCGAGCTCGCTCATTTCAGTGAGTTCGGACACTTTCGCGTTCATTTTCTCTCGCAAGGTGAGTTCCTTGAGCACATCCTTCTGATTGCAGGAAGCGCATACAGACAACAACACACATGCGACTACGATCAGCTTTTTCATAGTAATGATTTTTATTAAAAAGTGCTTTTTTGAAAACACGGCGGTTTAGACAATTGCGTGCAAATAGAAGTTTAATTTCAATGAGATGCAAAAGTATTAAATAATATGATGTCCTCATCAACAAAATAAATTATGCTATTTGAATAATGCTATCAGCATAAAAATACTATTTTCGCCGCTCTATAACGAGACAACAAATATGTCCTCTCTCGAATCCTCATCTTCCGGCGAAATCACCTCCTCTGTGGAAAACATTTCCAATGTATTCACACAGTACACGGAAATTCCGTCATCAGGATTCAACCGTTTATTCAAAGCGCAGCGTTACGGCAAATGGTTCGTACTCAAAGGGCTGCGGCCAGAGCATCAGAACGAAGCCATCTATCGGGAATTGCTGACCAAGGAATTCAAGTTGGGCATCCAGATGGATCATCCCAACATCGCGCGCACCTTCAGTTTTGAAATCGACCCCGTGGCCGGTCCCTGCATCGTGATGGAATATGTGGACGGCATCACGCTCAAAGAGTTTCTAAAGGCAAAGCCATCACTGCTCACGCGCAACGCCATCGCCGACCAACTGCTGCACGCAATGGCCTATTACCACGGCAAGCAGATTGTCCACCGCGACCTCAAGCCCGACAACATCCTCATCACGCACAACGGCCACAATATCAAAATTATAGACTTCGGATTGGCCGACAGCGACACTTTTGCCGTGCTCAAGCAGCCGGCAGGTTCGCCCAAATACATGGCCCCCGAACAAATCAAAGGCGATGTGAAAATTGACGCACGCACCGACCTTTACTCCTTTGCAAAGATCTTAAAGCAACTCCTGCCAATGGGACTCGGAAAATGGGGAACGGTCATATCCTGGTGCGACAACTACGACCGCGAAAAACGACTGCCCGATGCAAACGCCATCATCGAGAAGCTGAAACGAGACAAACGACTGTTTCTCATCACCAGTGCATGCGTCTTCCTGCTTTTCATCAGCCTCGCAATCTTCCTACTTCTAAAGCCCACCTCCCAAGCCAAAGACAACCCGCCGACACCGCAGGTTTCCTCGCAGACAGAACCGAAATCCACCACAGACACCATACGCATTCTTCAAGAAGAGGTCAAAACACCGGTTCCAGATAAAGAAGTCGAGCTTTCCAAAGCCGCACTCCAGCAAATCGAGAAGTGCATCGACACCATTTACAAACCCTTCTGGGATGCCTATTTTGCAGCCGATGACAAACGCATTGGTTATGCCGACTATGGTTTCAAATTGCCCACCAATGACACCTATTACGAACGTCAGGAAAGCATTATCAAAGACGTAAAACGGAAGTATCCGCAATTTGCCACTATGGACAAAAAGTTAGAAGACGCTTACAACCTCATCTACTATAATAAGATGAAAGGAGCAACAGACTCTATTAAAAATGCACTACTGAAGTAGTGAAAATAGGAAATGTCCCTTGACAGTGCAAAACAGCCAAGGCACAAAAATAAAAAAAACAAAAAAGAAACGGTCAGCTTCCGGCCGTCCTTGTTGGCCCTATTTTTTCTTGGTTTCAGCTTTTACAGCCGTGGTCAACTGGTTGATGGCTCCTTTGACTTCTTTGTCTTTAGTAATCTTCGTGACAGCAGACTTAATGTCCTTGTCTTTCTTCAACTGATTGAGAGCCTCTTTGACATCCTTGTCCTTCGTGATATCTTGGATGGCATCTTTAACTTCCTTATTGCCAGCCAAACCTTTGATTACATTTGTAATTTTAGACAAATCCATAGCAGTAATTTTTAGAGTTAGAAAACAGGAGCAAAAATACAAAAAAGTTAACACAAACAAATGTCCGTCATTTCGCCGAAATCGGGTAGTCAAAGGAATAGGACAGAAAAGCCTGAAGCTCCGCGCGATAGGATTGGTCAAAATCCGTCACGCGACCGATATTTTGCACGTATGGGTTGATGCATCGTTTCTTGGCAGGCACCACCAAAGCATCCGGACCGGGCTCACCCACAATGATTTCGCGAATAGAGCAGTAGTGCGCCCACGCTTCAGCTGTCGCGCTATCGGCGGTGAGCTTGGCGATGATGTCGGGCTCTGATAGCATCAGGTCGGGTTCCGCAATGACGCCGCGCCCGATGGCCTCTTTCAGCAGCAGGGCCAGTCGCTGCATGGCATAGCGGTCCTCGTCGCTGACGTAAATTTTGGAGCAGTGCAGCGATAGTCGGGCGAACGTTGATGCCAGTTCCGCATCCGTGAACATAATCTCGGGATTCCCCTCCTCATTGGTGCCGACGCAAAGATTGCGGTACAGCTCCCCTACCCGCTCGCGCGAAGCCAGCCCGAAGTTCACGATGTTGCCCATCGTATATTCGAGACGGTCGGAGGATAGGCGCGGCATATCGTTGTCCGCAATGGGGAAGATGTGGTAGTCGGCAACATCCTCCGGTGACAGCGAGAGTTCCGCCAATATATTCACCAGCTCGTCGCACGACTGGATGGTTGCCAGCGTCAGGTCCTCGGTAGATTCCTGGCGTTCATGGTCATTGTGCAGGAAATCGACCACGTGGGCGAACGCCGGTGTGGCAATGTCATGCAGCAGTGCGGCGACAGACTGTTGCACATCGTGGGTGAAGTGCCACACGATGAGGCCTGCGCCCACGCTATGCTCGTAGCGCGAATAGGGTTCCGCCAGTTCGAAAGTCTTAAACGACGTATATTCGCAACCGCAGTTCATACCCACCTGCTGCAATCTCCGCATCGGCGCAGTTGCGGCAATGCGCTGCACAAAGTCGGGAATGTCATTATGGTAAATGTTCCAAAGAGTCATAGTTGAAATTCGTGAATCACTAATGTCTATTTTTATAAAAACGGCTGCAAAAAAGCAAAAATCCCGATTCCCCCGAAATTTATTTTGCCAAAATCCCCGATTCCCCCGAAATTTTACGAGGCGTGCACTCGCCTCTTGGACGAAGTAACCTATCGCATTGTCGAATAGATTTCAGCTTCAAAAAGCGCCCCGTTGCGTATGCAAGTTTTTATTGGAAGAAACCAACTTGCGGAACTTGAGTGACTATTAATCGTTCGTAATCGGAAGTTCTCGGAATATGGCGATGAGGCGGTTAATACAAAAAAAGGAGTTATCGCTACCTATTTTTTCAAAAAGCATAGCGATAACTCGGCTTTTGAGATTTTATATTTGCTACTGATATACGATTTCGCGTTCTATATGCCGCATCAGACGGCCGTTTTCGTAGTAATCGCAGCGCACCCAGTTGCCGGCCTCATCATATCCGTATTTCCACAGGGTTTCCAACTCAGGAGCATCTGATTTCAGGGAGAGAAAATAGCCCCTATAGCAGATGTTGCCGAAGGCGTCGAACAAAGAAACGGTCTTTTCTATCCGGTTGACAATGCCTGCTGTTAATCCTCCTGGCAAACCAAAATACATTTCACCTAAACCACCTTCCGCATACGGGCGAGTCCTGACCTCGCGTCCCAACGAATCATAGTCCACCCGGATTTCACCAGATGGCATTTCACGATAATTGGCGAGCGGAGCATCAAGGTCGTTTCCCGTCTGAGGAACTTTTTGCAAATGACAATACTCATTCATTTGTCCCTCCTTGTCAATCATAAACAGCCTGTCTATGGGTTCTTGTTCCATTTTTCTCGGTCCTATCGGGCACAAGCCTCGAGGTTCCTCTTGACCTTTTCGATATGCATACACGCGTTTTGAATGGAGAGACACAGATTTCTGTTTGCCCGTTTCATCAAAATAATAAAGCAACGTATCCGGACCGAAAATCATCCATTCCAGCATTTTATAGGTTTCCTTTCCATGCGGAAAAGAAAGGTAGCAGACGTTGGATTCAACGGTATCGTAGTTGACATTGATTTGAGAAATAGTTTTGACTTTGCCTCGTACATGGGGGCTCAGACTTTCCATATTCACAGTTTTGCCATCAGCATGAAGATTGTGTATGACAACATTATCCGTAGAATCCAAATTGCGGACATACCAACGCCGCTGAATGCCACTCTCGTCAAAAGCCGCTCGAACGAATCCTTGTCCGGACATGGTGTGACAAAGGCCCAATGTAAAAAGCGTAATTGCCGCTATTGTTCTATAAACGGCGCGAAAACAGTTCATAATGTTCGTCGTATCTGTTTCTAAAAGAGAGCGACAAAAATAGTAAAAAAGGGAAAAGGCGCAATAAAAAAAGCCCCGAAAATTCGGGGCTTTGGTGGTGCGGATAGGGAGACTCGAACTCCCACTCCAAAGGAACTAGATCCTAAGTCTAGCGCGGCTACCAATTACGCCATATCCGCGTTTTTTTGAGGGCGCAAAGATACACTTTTTTCTAAATAATTCGGGATATGGGATTATGAGTTTTCATATTCAGGTTTCCCGTAATACTGTAATACTGTCATTCTTCATTATCTCCTTATGCACTGTCTCATTTACTTCACTCCTTCACAAAGTTCTTCACCGTTATTCTGCCTTTATCATCTTTCAACCTAAGGTAATACATACCCGCCTTAAGAGAACCGACATTCACAGCATTATCTCCTTTTTTTAATTTCACCGTCTTCACCTCTCTGCCTGTTGTATCGTATATTGCGGCTTGAACATTTCCCTCAACACCGTCAAGCCAAACATTCAATTTGTTCACCGCCGGATTCGGATAAAGTTTGATGGAAGCCTGCGATGCATAATCTGCGACATCGGCGGTGGGATCGCCTATGGCCAGGCAATACTGACCAGCGGTCAGCGCCTGCGTTTTCAGATTCCCCGAAATCGTACTACCAATCACTGTGGCCGGAATAATCGTCCATGGAGAATCCGTTGAAGGACGATACATCAACTTCAGATTTTCATGCGTATAACCACTCATCAAGGCATAATCCATATTCGTATTCGCACCTGACTGATAGCGGAATTGCAGATAGCCTTGAGGAATTGTGTTCACTGCATTGTCATACGCTAAACCAATCGTCCAATAGTGGTTATCTGACATTCGATATATACCATCGGGAAACTGCTGTGGCTGGTCAGGAGACACCAAATTATGTTCTACCCGAACCAGCACGGAGTCTGGAAAAGCATCTAACTGCACTGTACATGAGGCATCCGTACAAGAGAATGTTTCCCCAGAAGCCATCGTTTTCGTGTAATCCACCAAAGCATCCGTAAGTTTTTCATAATAGTCCACCATGCCGAACATAGGGACGAAGGGCAACGTCACATCCACCATGCCAAACTCTCCTGAGAACATCGCGTCCTCCACCGTAAAAAGCTCGCGCTCGGCCGACACAAAGGTTAGGTCAATCTTGTTACTATTGGCAAAATGCGTTCCGCCCAACAACTTCTGATGAAGATAAATCCGATAGTCATTGCCTTGCAAATGAGCGATTGAATCAATGGAAAAATGGAGGAATCCCGGGTTGTGTACCCAACCTTCGTAGAAATCATGCAGCGGCATTCCCGTCACCTGAGACAGGTAATCAAACATTTCTTCGGAAGAGACATTTTGGTAGGCAAAATGATTCAGTAGACTTTTAATGCCACTAAAGAAGAGGGAATCGCCCATATAGCTTCGCAAAGAATGCACTATCAGAGAACCTTTGTCGTAGGAATGCGTGCCGTATGTCACCTCTTGAGGAACATTATCCAAAGCATAGTGCCCACCATCTTCTTTTACAATATTTTTAAGCGTATTGTGATGCACACTGCGAATATGGTCAAGATAGGCGTTTCCCTCGCCGAACAGTCCATCCACAAGTGCTTCCGAATAGGTGGCAAAACCTTCATTTATCCACATCTCCTCCGCTCTATTGCAAGTTATCAGATCGCCAAACCAATGGTGAAACAATTCGTGCGCATACAGGGATTCATTAGCCACCGTACCCGTAATTGCCGCATTGGGGTAAGCAATATTGCAGGCGTGCTCCATCGCACCACTTGAGAAGTTGACCGCCACATAGCCGACACGGGTCCAACGATATGGTCCGAAAAGCTGTTCGTACAAGCGTAGAATATCCTTCAGGTGTACAAATGAACCGGCCACTTTGTTAATGGTGCTGGGCTGGGCATAGATATTGATGGGAATTGTTCTTTCCATACCCTGGAAAGTATCAGCATATAAGATGTACGGACCGACAGCCATAGAAGCCAGATACGTAGGTATCGGTTCGTCCAGCTGCCACGTCCACTCGCGCGTACTGTCGGCCAGCGTCAGCGAATCGGTCAGTTCACCGCCGCAAACGGCCATCTTGCCATTTTCCGTGTGAATGTGCATTGTATAGGAAGACTTGTCCGTAAAGACATCCAGGCAAGGAAACCAGCAACGGCCGAAGTTATGAGGTTGATAGTCAAAAGCCACCCCCATATTGTAACAATACTGCCCTGAGAAATAAAAACCGCCCCATCGCGTATCTGAAATGGGTGTTCCATGATAATAGACACGCACGATAGCCGTATCATTCTGATTACTATTATGATTGATAAAAACTTTATAGCCATCTTGGCTAAAGGTTACGGGCTGTGTGCCCACAAGAACGGAGTCAACGGTAAGGCTTTGCAAATCGAGCACATACTGTGACAAAGTTGGGACTTTGGTGATTACCGTCAAGTCGGCGTAACCATCAATCGTTCTGTTTGTAAAATCCAGCACATTGAGATGAAGGTCGTAATGTGCTACGTGAAGTGTGTCGCTTATGTTCTGCGCCAGACAGAAAGTGAATGCGAACATTATGGGAATGAGGGCGAAGAGTTTTTTCATACGGACATTTTTAGGCTGCAAAAATACTAAATATAGTCTTGCGGCTTATAATAGCTCATATTATCCAATGAAGAATAGGAACAAACATTGCCTATCATACGACAAAGGATAAAAGCAGCAAATTCTCTAATATAAAAAATGGGAATCTGGAGTAGTACTTCAGATTCCCATCATATATATAGATACTATACCCCTAATGTCATTAGGTAAAAAGGAGGTCTTGCACAATTAGTACACAAGGCCTCTTTGCATCTATTTAGAATTATCTACAAACTAATTTTAAGAACAGGGGCATCCGCTGTGTTTTTATTAATGGCGGCAACAAATTGAATGCGTTGTTCTTCTGTCAAAGCAGCAACGACCTTGGCCAATTCGTTATTAATTACTGATTCTTGTTGTTTTTTCAAACGATTAGCCAACTTGTTCATAACAGCTTCTGAATCCATACCATATTCTTGAATGGCTTTTTTGAGTTCTTCGCCTTCTTCTTCTGTTATATCAGCATCTGCAACAATGGTAGCGATGAGTTTTTCCATCTGGATCCATTCTTTGGCATCAACAGCTTTTTCTTTGGCTTTACCGGCAACAGTTTGGAAAGTTTGTTTCAATTTGTCTAAATTAATCATAATAAAGTCAGTGGAATCATGCGAGTTAATATTTATTACTGACGGCATGATTCCTTTTTACCCGTCAGCAATACATCTTGTTCATTTCATATGACAAATCCAACCGAAAACACGATCTTCCCACCCGTATTTTCAATTGATGGAACAAAGATACAAATTTATCGCAAAAACAGGACTTTCTTTTTTAATAAATCCCATAAAAGACATAGACCACTAAGACGGCACAAAGCAATTACTGTGTCACGTTACGTGCAACGTGACACAGTAATTACCATCTATAAAAAACAAAGGGCCGGTTCAAAAGAAGCCGGCCCCGTATCATGAGATTATTTTGTGCAAAAATTAGTCAACAAGCAATTTGTCATTAGAGCCTAACACATTGACGATTTTGTGCATATAGAGGGCTTTCATACGATCACGAGCCGGGCCCAGGTATTTTCTCGGGTCAAACTCAGCCGGTTTTGCAGCGAGTGTTTGGCGAACAGCAGCAGTCATAGCCAGACGGCTATCGGAGTCGATATTGATTTTACAAACAGCGCTCTTTGCTGCCTTACGCAATTGTTCTTCAGGAATACCGACAGCTGCTTTCAAGGCGCCACCGTTAGCATTGATGATATCAACTTCCTCTTGAGGTACGGAGCTGGAACCGTGAAGAACGATAGGGAAGCCGGGGAGTTTCTTTTCAATAGCCTCAAGCACGTCAAATGCCAATGGAGGAGGAAGCAGACGACCGGTTTCAGGATCAACGGTACATTGTTCGGGAGTGAACTTGTATGCGCCGTGGCTGGTACCAATGGAAATTGCAAGGGAGTCAACGCCCGTCTTAGTCACGAAATCGATAACCTCTTCCGGGCGGGTATAATGGCTTTCGGCTGCGGAAACTTCGTCTTCAACGCCAGCGAGTACGCCGAGTTCGCCTTCCACCGTCACATCATATTGATGTGCATATTCCACAACACGACGGGTGACAGCAACATTTTCTTCGTATGGAAGAGCGGAACCATCAATCATCACACTTGAGAAACCCATATCAATACAAGACTTACAGATGTCAAAGTCGCTGCCGTGATCCAAATGCAAAACGATTTCCGGATGCTTACAACCCAATTCCTTAGCATATTCAACAGCACCTTCTGCCATATAACGCAGAAGTGTTTGGTTCGCATAATCACGAGCACCTTTGGAAACTTGAAGAATCACAGGGCTATTGGTCTGAGCAGCAGCTTGGATAATAGCCTGGAGTTGTTCCATATTGTTGAAATTGAATGCAGGGATAGCATAGCCACCATCCACAGCCTTAGCAAACATCTCACGCGTGTTCACCAATCCGATTTTTTTATAATCTACCATAATAAATATTAATGTGTTGTATTTTAAGATATTATAATTATTTCCCACATTCACGAGAACGAGCGCAAATATAGGAAAAAAAAGCAACATTCATTTGATATAAAACATATTAAAAATACAAAATTGAGAAGGAGTGCTTCATATTTTCATTCAAAAAAAAATCCGGCGCCACGCAAATGGCACCGGATTTCTATGATTAAACTATCAGAAATTAGCAAGTCGCGTCGATAGCTTGTTTGATCAATTGGAATGTACGTTCCGGATCGTTGTCAAGACCGACGGAGAAGCGGATAAGGCCTTCGCTCATACCCATTTCCTTTTGGATATCTTCAGGAACTTCGGAAGAGGTAGATTTACCGGAGTTGGAGAAAAGGGTCTTGAAGTAGCCCAAGCTGACGGCGAGGTAGCCAACGCCGAGTTCCTGCATTTTTTCCATAATAGCAGAAGCTCTATCAGCCGTACCCATATCGATGGAAATCATACCGCCGAAGCCGTATTCTTCATTCATCATAGTCTTGAACAATTCGTGGTCAACATGTTCAGGAAGGCCTGGGTAGTTGTATTTGATACCGGTTTCTTTAAAGCGTTTTGCCAAATACATAGCGTTTTCGCTGTGTTTCTTCATACGGATATGGAGGGTATGCAGATTCTTTTGGATGCTGGAAGCGCGGAAAGAATCCAAGACAGGACCGAGCAACATAGCAGTACCGTCGTTCACGTCGATCAAAGAGTTGATGTAAGCAGCAGAACCACAGATAGCACCAGCCACACAGTCATTCATACCGTTGACATATTTGGTCATACTATAGATAACCACATCAGCACCAAGGCGATACGGAGAGAAAATCATCGGAGTGAAGGTATTGTCAACCAACAATTTTGCGCCAGCAGCGTGAGCGATCTTAGAAAGTTCGGGAACATTAGCGATGCGGAGCAAAGGATTGTTCATAGTTTCCGTATAGAGGACCTTTGTGTTAGGGCGAATAGCAGCCTTAACAGCATCCAGGTCTTGCATATTTACGAAAGTAACTTCAACACCAAATTTTTTGATATAGTTGTTCAAGAAGGCGAAAGTACCACCGTAGGTTGTCATACTGGAGACGATGTGGTCGCCAGCTTTCACTTCGTGCATCAAAGCAACGGTGATGGCAGCCATACCGGAACCGGTAGCCCATGCGCATTCTGTACCTTCCATAGCAGCCAATGATTCGCAAAGAGCCATTGCGCTCGGGTTCCAATGTCTGGAATACAAATAGTAACCTTCGGTCTCACCGTGGAAAGTATCCGTCATAAGGTGAGCTTTTTCAAACATAAAGGTTGCGCTATCGTTGATAGCCGGGTTGACGCCACGGTAAGCATCTTTTTTGTCCAACTTTTCGATGTTGGTTGCGGGATCAAACTTTTCCATATTATTTGTGTTTAATTGTTGTTGAAATTTGGAGCGCAAAGATATGATTTTTTTTGTCACGTTGAACGGATTACAGCATAATGAAAAGTATTGATTCCAAAGGCAAACAAGCGCAAGAATGCCAGATTCTATGCTCAATTGGCAGATTTTCCACTGCGCATCAGCAGCATTATTCCGATAACAGCGGCGGCGGCAGAGGACAGCAGAACGGCGATTTTGGCGGAATCCACCATCATAGGATTGTCAAATGACAAAGAGGCAATGAAGATAGACATCGTAAAGCCAATACCTCCGAGGCAGGCTGCGGCCAAGAGGTGGCGGGTATTCATCTCTGGAGGCAGTTCCGCCAAGCCTAAGGTAATCACCAGCCAGGCCATCACGAAGATGCCCAAAGGCTTCCCGACGAGGAGCCCGGCCATAATGCCGATTGCATGGGGCTGGATAAGTTCTGCCAACATCGGTCCTTTCAATACGATAGCCGTATTTGAGAGCACAAACAATGGGAGAATGATCCAATAAACGGGCAAGTGCAGCCAGCGTTCGGCACGCACTGCGGGGCGTTTATCGTTCCCGTCACGATACGGCATAGCCACGGCGGTCAGCACCCCGGCGACAGTCGCGTGTACTCCGGAGGCCATAATCAGCGTCCATAGCACCACACCGAGCACGAGATAGAGCCAGAGGGCATCCACTTGGCGCGACTTGTTGAGCCAGAGCATCACCACAAAGAGCAACAGTGCAGAAATTAGGTAAACCACGTCAATGCCAGAAGTATAAAAGATAGCAATAACCAATATGGCGCCGATGTCGTCTACAACGGCCAATGTCAGCAAAAATGTTTTTAGTGAAGGCGGCACGCGCGAGCCTAAGAGGGCCAAAATGCCAACCACAAAGGCTATGTCCGTGGACATCGGGATACCGAATCCAGTAGCCGTAGGCTTTCCAAAATTGACAAGCAAATAGATTGTGGCAGGTAGCAGCATACCGCCGAAAGCCGCAGCCAAAGGCAGTACCGAACGTTTCCACGTACTCAAGGTACCCACCAGCATCTCTCGTTTGATTTCCAAACCGACGAAAAGAAAGAAGACAGCCATAAGTCCATCATCAATCCAATGTGAAACAGGATGTCCCCAAAGAGGACGATTCCAGAATTCCATGTACATCCCGCCAAAGCCGACATTGGCCAGCAACAGCGAAGCAACGGCGCATAGCAGCAACAGATAGCCGCCAATCGCATCTTTTTGTAATAGAGCATACTTTTTCATAAGGCAATTGTTCTAATGTTGATTTCACAAAAGAACAAAAATACCTTATGAAAAAAAATTGATTTTATAGATATAGTAATGGACGTACTACTCGCTAAGTTCCAGCCATTCCATTTCCTTTTCACCGAGCTGACTTTTCGCTTCTTCGTATTGTTTGTACAATTCACCGGAGGCGATTTCCGCCGCATATTTGTCTGGATCCGCCAACTTAGTTTCAATCTCAGCAACCTTTTGCTGAAGCATCTCAACCTCATCCTCAAGTTTGCGAAGGCGGTTCTTTTTCTTACGGTCGGCAGCTTCCTGTTCCTTCCTACGTTCATAACTTTCCTTATTGGAAGACACAGCCTTCTCTCCTACCGCATCAGCAGTTGCTTGTTTGCGTTGCAGTTCATTCAGCGACTCCAGTTTGCGTTCTTCCAAAAAGTCATACACGTCGCCCACATAGCCACGCAGTTGTCTATCCTTGAATTCGTAGGTCTTCGTAGAAAGTCCTTCCAAAAAATCACGATCGTGCGATACCAGGATCAAACTTCCCTCATATTGCAAAAGCGCATTCTTCAGTACGTCCTTGGAGGGCATATCCAAATGATTGGTTGGTTCGTCCAAAATAAGAAGATTAAACGGAGACAATAGCAATTTGGCCAACGCCAATCGCGCCTTTTCACCACCAGAAAGTACTTTCACCTTCTTTTCAGTTGCCTCCGTATCAAACAGAAAGCTTCCCAAAATCGTCCTAATCTTAGGCCGAATATCTCCAACGGCCACATCGTCAATCGTTTCAAAGACCGTTTTTTCCGGATCCAACAGTTTGGCCTGGTTTTGGGCATAATATCCTATAACGACCTGGTATCCAAGATTCAGTTCGCCACCTTGCGGGGCCAATTCTCCCACAATGGCTTTCACCATTGTGGACTTTCCTTCTCCATTTCTACCGACAAAGGCCACCCGTTCTCCGCGTTCCAAATGGAAGTCTATTTTATTTAACACATTTAGTTCGTCATATCCCAGAGACAGTTGCTTGGCTTCCACCACCATACGACCGGAATGGGGAGCCGGTGGAAACTTAAAGGCAATAGAAGAAGAGTCATATTCGTCAATCTCCACCCTATCCATTTTCTCCAACATCTTTAAACGACTTTGGACCTGTCTGGCCTTCGTGGCCTTATAGCGGAAGCGCTCAATGAAGCGTTCTATCTGCGCAATCTGTTGTTGTTGGTTTTCGTAGGCGGCCTGTTGGTGTTCAATACGTTCCAAACGTTGTTCCACGTATTGGGAATAACTGCACTTATAGTCCTGAATGGTTCCGCAGGTAATCTCCACGGTCCGGTTTGTCACACGGTCAAGAAAGGCACGGTCGTGGGAGACCAGAATGACACAGCCATCATAGTTGGAGAGATAGTCTTCCAGCCACTGTATGGATTCAATATCCAAGTGATTCGTAGGCTCATCCAACAGAACGATTTCAGGCTTTTGAAGGAGGATTTTAGCCAGACACACACGCATCTGCCATCCATTGCTGAATTCAGCCATGGGACGGGGAAAATCCGTGCGTTTGAAGCCCATACCTGTCAGTACCTTTTCAGCCTCTCCCTCAATCATATTGCCACCCAAATGATGATAGCGGTCATTGGTATCTGACAACTGTTGGGCCAACTTCGCATACTCCGCCGACTCATAGTCCGTTCGTTCGGAGAGTTCAGCGGTAAGACGTTGCATTTTACTTTCTATCTGCTTCACTTCCACAAAGGCAGACATCGTCTCTTCCCAAACTGTCTTGTAAGAAGTTTCAGCCAATTCCTGCGGCAGATAGCCCGTACGGAAACCGGTTGTAATAACCATGGTCCCCGAAGTGGGTTCCTGATCCTTATGGATTATTTTCAGCAAGGTGGACTTTCCCGCGCCATTATGCCCAACCAATCCGATGCGGTCCTTATCACCGGCCACAAAGGAAATGTCATGAAAGAGGAAATCACCTGTAAAATTCACGGAAAGTTTGTTGAGCTGTATCATCTTGGATCAAAAAATTTAAAAGTGGGCAAAAATAAGAAAAAGGGTGAAGCAGCAGCCCCACCCTCATCATAATTTATAATAAAGAATTTGAACGTTTCTTCATTAGGGATTATGCCAATCCGCCACCATTCATCATGGGAGGAATGGCTCCTTGCTGATTTTCGACGATCACACCATTTTGTTCTTCATACTTGGAGATATTGTCTGCAAGGGCATTCAAAAGGCGTTTTGCATTCTGAGGCGTCATAATCACGCGGGAGCGAACACTGCCTTTCTGTACACCGGGCAGCAAAGCCACAAAGTCAACAATAAACTCCGTATTGGAATGTGAGATAATGGCAAGGTTAGAATATACACCTTGGGCAATTTCCTCAGGCAGGTTGATATCGATTTTCTGTTCTGGCATATTATCTTAAGTTTAAAGTTATTAGAAATCTTCTTTGGAAGCCATCAGAGACTCATATTCCTCCTTGGAACCCACTTCCACATTCTGGTAGGAACGAATACCCGTACCAGCCGGAATTTTTTGTCCCACAATGACATTCTCCTTCATACCGATTAAGTCATCGGATTTTGCATTGATAGCGGCTTCTGTAAGCACCTTCGTTGTTTCCTGGAAGGAAGCTGCGGAGATAAAGCTATGCGTTTGCAAGGAAGCGCGGGTAATACCTTGGAGAATCGGCTTACCCGTTGCCGGACGAGCATCTCTAACTTGAACCAGTTTCATATCCTTACGCTTCAAGATGGAATTCACATCACGTAGTTTCTTTGCTGTGATAATCTGACCTCTGCGAACTTCTTCAGACTCACCGGGGTCTTCAACAACTTTCTTATCCCAAATGACATCGTTTTCTTCTTGGAAGTCAATCTTATTAATCAACTCACCTTGAAGGAACTTGGTATCACCCGGATCTTCGATTTCCATCTTACGCATCATCTGGCGTACGATCACTTCGAAATGCTTGTCATTGATCTTCACACCCTGCAAACGATACACTTCCTGAATTTCATTGATAATATATTCCTGAACCTTTTGAGCACCCTTGATATTCAAGATATCCACAGGGGTTAAGGAACCTTCAGAAAGAGGTGTTCCCGCCTTCACAAAGTCATTTTCCTGAGCCAGGATCTGTTTTGAGGTAGGAATGAGATACATCTTCGCACCTTCGCCGTCGTCATTTCTCGGAGTAATCTTGACAACACGGTTACCACGTTTCAGTTTCTTTTCAAAGGAAACCACACCATCAATTTCAGAAACCACAGCAGGATCAGACGGGTTACGGGCTTCAAAGAGTTCTGTTACTCGAGGAAGACCACCCGTAATATCGCCTGACTTACCGAAGGAACGGAGAATCTTAACCAAGATTTCACCAGAATCAATATCCTGACCTTCTTCAACAGAGAGACGTGCGCCTACTGGCACATCAAAGCTCTTAATCACCTCTCCATGTTTATCAACGATGGAAATACTAGGATTCTTAGTCTTCAAACGGCTTTCGATAATGACCTTATCATGAATATTGGTTTGTTCATCCGTTTCCACACGATAGGTAACGCCTTCAATGATATCATTAAAGACAACCTTACCGGGAACGTCAGAAAGAATAACGGCATTAAACGGATCCCAATCGGCAATCAAATCACCTTTCTTAATGGAATCACCATGTTTGAAATATAGGTTAGAACCATAAGGTACGTTGGCAGATGCCAAAGCAATACCAGTTTTAACATCAATAATCTTAATTTCGGCTGTACGTCCGATAACCTTATAATATGTCTTACCAAGTGCATCGGTTTTTTCCAAGGCACGAAGTTCGTCAATACTCAGAATACCATCATAGGAAGCTTGAATGGAGCTGTTAGCAGCAACGTTACCAGCCACACCACCGACGTGGAATGTACGAAGAGTCAGCTGCGTACCAGGTTCACCGATAGACTGAGCGGCAATCACACCGACAGCCTCGCCGATTTGAACCATCTTGCCGGTAGCCAGATTTCGGCCATAGCACTTCTGGCAAATACCATGTTTTGATTCACAGGTGGGGACGGAACGAATTTCCACTTCTTCAATTGGAGAATCTTCAATAATCTGGCAATATTCTTCAGTAAGTTCCTCGCCGGCCTTGATGATCAATTCTCCAGTTTGCGGATGATATACATCGTGAAGAGTAACACGACCCAACAAACGATCGTAAAGGGTTTCCACCACTTCTTCGTTTTTCTTCAAGGCACTGACCGTCATACCACGCAAAGTACCGCAGTCTTCTTCGGTAATGATCACATCATGGGACACGTCCACCAGACGACGAGTAAGGTAACCTGCGTCAGCGGTTTTCAAAGCGGTATCGGCCAAACCCTTACGGGCACCGTGTGTAGAGATGAAGTATTCCTGCACAGACAGACCTTCCTTAAAGTTGGAAAGAATCGGGTTTTCAATAATCTCGCCACCGGATGAGCCAGCCTTACTAGGTTTTGCCATCAAACCACGCATACCGGAAAGCTGACGAATCTGTTCGGCAGAACCACGAGCACCAGAGTCACGCATCATGTGCACAGGATTGAAGCCCTGACGATCTTCCTCAATTTCCTTCATAAGGATTTTGGAAAGACGGGCGTTACACTGAGACCAAACATCAATCACCTGGTTATAACGCTCGGTATTCGTAATGAAACCCATGTTATAGTTCATCGTAATTTCATCAACTTGGGCATTGGCTTCTGCTATCAATTCTGGTTTTTCTGCCGGGATGAGCACGTCGCCGAGGTTGAAGGACAAACCGCCTTCGTAAGCCATACGGTAACCCAGGCCCATAATATCGTCCAAGAACTGCGTACAGACCTTGTTACCACACTTAGCCAATACAGCACCGATGATGTCACGAAGAGCTTTTTTCGTCAAAAGCATATTGATGTAACCATATTCCTTAGGAACAACTTGGTTGAACATCACACGGCCAACAGTGGTATCAATGATTCGAACATCACCATTGCCGTCAACATCAACACGACATTTAATCTTCGCATTGAGGTGAACCTTCTTTTCATTATAGGCGATCATAACCTCCTCGGGTCCATAGAACACACGACCTTCACCAAGAACAGCATGTTCGGGAGTGGAAGGAAGTTCCTTCGTAATGTAATACAGACCAAGGACCATATCCTGAGAAGGCACCGTGACCGGAGCTCCGTTGGCAGGATTTAAGATGTTATGAGAAGCCATCATCAGCATCTGGGCTTCCATAATGGCAGCATTTCCCAGTGGAACGTGAACAGCCATCTGGTCACCATCGAAGTCGGCGTTGAAAGCCGTACAGCACAACGGATGCAGACGAATAGCCTTACCTTCCACCAAACGGGGTTGGAATGCCTGGATACCCAAGCGGTGCAACGTAGGAGCACGGTTCAACAAGACAGGATGACCCTTCAAAATATTTTCCAAAATTTCATATACGACAGGATCCTTACGATCCACAATCTTCTTCGCGGACTTCACCGTCTTAACGATTCCTCTTTCGAGAATCTTACGAATCACGAAGGGTTTGAAAAGTTCGGCAGCCATATCTTTCGGCAGACCACATTCATTCAAATGAAGATCTGGGCCGACAACGATAACAGAACGGCCAGAATAGTCCACACGTTTACCAAGAAGATTCTGACGGAAACGGCCCTGCTTACCCTTCAAGCTATCGGAAAGAGACTTCAGTGCGCGATTAGACTCCGTCTTAACGGCACTTGATTTCTTAGAATTATCAAACAAGGAATCCACTGCTTCTTGAAGCATACGCTTTTCATTACGCATGATGACATCGGGAGCCTTGATTTCAATAAGTCTCTTAAGACGGTTATTACGGATAATGACTCTACGGTAGAGATCATTCAGGTCGGAGGTAGCAAAACGGCCACCATCCAAAGGAACCAACGGACGAATTTCCGGCGGAATGACGGGGACAATCTTAACGATCATCCATTCCGGTTTATTGATAGCACGTTTGCGTCCATCGCGGAAAGCCTCAAAGACATGCAGACGTTTCAAGAGATCTTTCTTACGTTGCTGAGAGGTTTCATTGTTGGCGCGGTCACGCAAATCATAGGATTCCGCATCCAAATCAACCATGCAGAGAAGATCATAAAGACCTTCAGCACCCATTTTGGCAATGAACTTATTGGGATCGTTGTCATCCAACAGTCTGTTTTCTGCAGGAAGCTGTTCAACGATATCATAGTATTCCTCTTCCGTAAGAAGGGATTTCACTTTCACGGTATCGCTTTCTGCAATACCGGGTTGGATGACGACATATTTCTCATAATAGATGACGGCATCCACGTCCTTGGAAGACAAACCAAGTAACGCACCAATCTTGTTGGGCAGGGATTTGAAGAACCAGATGTGGGCAACGGGAACAACCAATTGAATGTGTCCCATTCTTTCACGACGAACCTTGCGTTCGGTTACTTCGACACCGCAACGATCACAAATGACGCCCTTATAACGGATTCTCTTGTATTTTCCGCAATGACATTCCCAGTCCTTCGTCGGTCCGAAAATCTTTTCACAGAAAAGGCCATCACGTTCCGGCTTATAAGTCCTATAGTTGATTGTCTCTGGTTTGAGGACCTCGCCATGGGACTGTTCGAGAATGGTTTCCGGGGAAGCCAGACTGATGGTGATTCTTTGAAATTCCTTTCTTGTATTATTGTCTTTTTTAAGAGCCATAATGTACTACAATATGATTATTTATTGTCTTATTCAAATTTAATATCCAATCCAAGGCCGCGGAGCTCGTTGACGAGCACGTTGAAGGACTCGGGGATACCCGGTGTCGGCATGTTGTCACCCTTGACGATAGCTTCGTAGGTCTTTGCCCTACCCACCACATCGTCAGACTTCACCGTCAGGATTTCCTGCAGCACGTTAGAAGCACCGTATGCTTCAATTGCCCAGACCTCCATTTCACCGAAACGCTGACCACCGAATTGGGCCTTACCTCCAAGAGGTTGTTGCGTAATCAAAGAATACGGTCCGATAGAACGAGCATGCATCTTATCATCTACCATGTGGTGGAGTTTGAGGTAGTAAATGTAACCAACCGTAGCCTTCTGGTGGAAAGCTTCACCGGTTTCACCATCATACAACTGAGTGCTACCATTAGCGGGAAGGCCTGCCTTCTCCATCAATTCATTAATTTGATCGATAGAGGCTCCATCGAAAATCGGAGTGGCAAATTTCACCCCCATTTTCTTACCAGCCCAACCAAGAACGGTTTCATAAATCTGACCCAAGTTCATACGAGAAGGCACACCCAGCGGGTTCAAAACCACATCCACAGGACGACCATCAGCAAGGAACGGTAAATCTTCCTGACGTACGATCTTGGCGACACAACCCTTGTTTCCATGACGACCTGCCATCTTATCACCAATACGGAGTTTGCGTTTATTGGCAACATAGACCTTAGCCATTTGGACAATACCCGTAGGCAGTTCCGTACCTATCGTCGCGTCAAAGATCTCACGGGTCTTCATCGCATTGATATTTCTCACCTTAATCAAATAGTTTCTAATGATTTCAGCAACCAAACCATTGATCTTGGCGTCATTCGTCCACTTAGAAACGGCAATAGAGGTAAAATCAACCGTATTGAGCATCTTTTGGGAGAACTTAGCACCCTTGGCTATCACAATGTTCTTTGCATTGTCATGAATATTATGGGCTATCTTACCTTCCAAAATCTTATACAGCTTAGATACAGCGACATCATGCAAATGATTGAATTGAGACTGGTATTTCTCCTCGATCTCATTGATGATATCTTTATCCTTAGCCTTTGACTTTCTATCTTTCACAAGACGTGATAAGGACTTAGCACCAATAACGATACCCTTCATAGATGGGGGCGCCTTAAGGGAGGCATCTTTCACATCGCCAGCCTTGTCGCCGAAAATAGCACGGAGCAATTTTTCTTCGGGAGTAGGATATGACTCGCCCTTCGGAGTAATCTTACCAATAAGTATATCTCCCTCATTAACTTCCGCACCAACGCGAATAAGACCATCCTCATTCAAATCCTTTGTAGCCTCATTGGAGACATTCGGGATATCATTGGTAAGCTCTTCCACGCCACGTTTGGTGTCACGAACTTCCAATGTGAATGATTCAATATGAATAGAAGTATATAAATCGTCAGTTACTGCTTTTTCGGAAATCACGACAGCATCCTCGAAGTTGTATCCCTTCCAAGGCATGAAGGCAACCATGAGGTTACGGCCAAGGGCCAATTCGCCATTTTCCGTAGCATAACCTTCCGTAAGCACATCTCCCTTCTTCACTTTCTGGCCTTTCACCACGATTGGGCGCATGTTGATACAGGAATTCTGGTTTGTCCGTCTAAACTTGAGGAGTTCATAATTGGTAACATTCGTATCAAAGCTTACCAACTCTTCGGTTTCCGTACGTTCGTATTCAATTTCAATATGTTGTGCATCCACGGTCTTAACCACACCGGTTCCTTCCGCAAGCAATACCGCACGGGAGTCAACGGCAACCTTGTGTTCGAGGCCTGTACCAACGATAGGAGCTTCAGGGCGCAACAAAGGAACGGCCTGACGCATCATGTTAGAACCCATCAACGCACGGTTTGCGTCATCGTTCTCAAGGAACGGAATAAGGGATGCAGCTATAGAGGCAATTTGGTTAGGAGCGATATCGATAAGGTCGATTTCTTCTCTAGAAAGAATAGGATAATCAGCCAAACGACGGGCTTTGACTTTTTCGCCGAGCATGTCGTTTTCGTCCATCGGAGTCTTGGCCTGAGCAATACACTTGTTGTCCTCTTCTTCGGCTGTAAGGAATACAGGAGGTTCATTAAAGAGCACCTTGCCGTTCTCGACACGATGATACGGCGTTTCAATAAAACCAAGATGATTGATCTTAGCAAACACACTCAAAGAAGAGATCAAACCGATATTCGGTCCTTCAGGGGTTTCGATTGTACACAGACGGCCATAATGCGTATAATGTACGTCACGCACCTCAAATCCGGCACGTTCACGGGACAGACCGCCAGGACCCAAAGCTGAAATTCTTCGTTTATGGGTGATTTCAGAAAGTGGGTTCGTCTGATCCATAAACTGAGAAAGTTGGTTGGTACCAAAGAATGAGTTCACCACGGAAGAAAGCGTCTTGGCATTGATCAAATCAACCGGGGAGAATAATTCATGGTCTCGGACATTCATCTTCTCACGGATGGTACGAGCCATTCTGTTCAAGCCTAAGCTAAACTGATTATATAATTGTTCGCCGACAGTACGCACGCGACGATTGCTCAAGTGGTCAATATCGTCCACATCGGTCTTGGAATTGATCAACTCAACCAAGTAACGAATAATGGAGATAATATCCTCATTCGTCAATACGCCCGTTTCCATCGGGATATTAAGATTCAATTTCTTATTGATACGGTAACGACCGACTTCACCAAGGTCATAGCGTTTTTCAGAGAAGAACAGCTTCTCAAGCGTAGCACGTGCAGTTTCCTCATCAGGAGCGGTCGTACTCTTCAATTGCAGATAGATGTATTCAATTGCCTGTTTGCCGGAATTGGACGGATCCTTCTGCAAAGTATTGAATATTACAGAGTAGTCGGTGTTCTTTTCATCAGTTTTATGGAAAAGAACCGTCTTGATATTAGCGTCGGTAATCATATTGATGTGCTGTTTTTCAAACACAGTCTCACGATCAATGATCACCTCGGTACGTTCAATATTCACGACTTCTCCGGTTTCGTCATCCACAAAGTCCTCATACCAAGTCTTTGTGACGGCGGCGGCGAACTTCTCGCCTAAATATTTTTTGAGGTTAGCCTTGGTGGCCTTAACTTCATGGGCAATGTCAAAAATGCTCAGAATGTCTTTATCGGTTTCATATCCGATAGCACGCAACAAGGTCGTAACCGGTAATTTCTTCTTTCGATCGATATAAGCATACATTACGTTGTTTATATCGGTTGTGAATTCCATCCAAGATCCTTTAAATGGGATAATTCGGGCGGAATACAAAGGTGTGCCGTTGGTATGATAGGAGAATCCGAAGAACACACCAGGAGAACGATGTAATTGGGATACCACAACACGCTCTGCACCGTTGATGATAAACGTACCACTCGGTGTCATGTAGGGAATCATGCCCAAATAAACATCTTGGATGATGGTTTCGAAATCTTCATGTTCCAAATCATTGCAGGAAAGCTTCAATTTTGCTTTCAACGGAACACTATAAGTAAGTCCTCTTTCGAGGCATTCGTCCATGGAATAACGGGGAGCATCGATATAATAATCCAAAAACTCAAGGACGAAACTGTTTCTCGCATCAGTGATGGGGAAGTTCTCAGCGAAGGCACGATAGAGGCCTTCATTGTGACGGCACTCAGCATCCGTGTCGATTTGGAAGAACTCCCGGAAAGATTTCAATTGAATATCAAGAAAATCGGGATACTCAACAGGTCTTGTTGATGCAAAGGTAATTCTTTTATTATTATTAGTTGCCAAGACTTATGAATTTTAATGATGATACTGATTTTGCGATAAATACCAATCAGTGGGTATTAGATACAACAATAAGTACAATACTTCCACCGGAGTGGAAGTGTTGTACTATTGATAGGGTTATGTAAAAATTAGTTGAGTTCTACTTCAGCGCCAACTTCTTCGAGAGCTTTCTTCAAAGATTCAGCTTCGTCTTTGGAAACGCCTTCCTTAACAGCCTTAGGAGCACCGTCAACTAATTCCTTAGCTTCCTTCAGACCGAGGCTTGTTAATTCCTTCACTAATTTCACAACTTGTAATTTCTGAGCACCAGCGGATTTCAGGATTACATTGAATTCGGTTTTTTCTTCAGCGGCTGCTGGGCCAGCGCCTGCTGCAGGACCTGCTGCTACTGCTACTGCTGCAGCTGCGGGTTCAATACCGTATTCATCTTTCAAAATTTGAGCTAATTCGTTAACTTCTTTAACGGTCAAATTAACTAATTGTTCTGCAAATGCTTTTAAATCTGCCATAATTTTATGTTTTTAAAATGTTTTTACTAAATTGTTTTTACTAAATAATGATTTTTATCTTTCAGATAATGTTTTAACAATACCGGAAAGTTTGTTGCCACCAGACTGCAAAGCAGAAACAACGTTCTTGGCAGGAGATTGCAACAGAGCGACGATGTCGCCGATTAATTCTTCGCGAGACTTGATATTGCACAAAGTATCCACCTGGTCTCCAATGTAAACGGATTCCTCAATGTATGCAGCTTTGATGATCGGTTTATCGTTCTTAGCACGAAATTCCTTGATCAACTTGGCAGGCACATTGCCCGTGTTGCACAACATAATGGAAGTGGCTCCGTTCAAAACAGGATAGAGTTCGGAGTAGTCAGCTTCGGATTGATCCATCGCGCGTTTGAGAAGGGTGTTCTTCACCACTTTCAACTTAACATCGCGTTTGAAGCACAATCTGCGAAGTTGGTTCACCGTACTTACCGTAAAACCGGAGATATCGGTTACATATACATGTGAATAGTTAGCCAAGTCCTGTGCTATTTCTTCAATAATCTGACTTTTTTGTTCTTGTTTCATTCTAACTAAACTTTAAATTATAATGTAACTGATTTCGGATCTACCTGTACGCCAGGACTCATCGTCGTGGAAAGATAGATACTCTTAATATACGTACCCTTAGCGGAAGACGGTTTCAACTTAATGACGGTGCTCATCATTTCACGAGCATTGTCGGTAAGTTCTTCCACGGAGAAACGATTCTTACCAATGGAAGTATGAATAATACCGTATTTGTCCACTTTGAAATCGATCTTACCGGCCTTCACTTCGTTAACAGCCTTTCCGATTTCCATCGTAACGGTACCTGATTTAGGGTTCGGCATCAAACCACGGGGACCTAAGATTCTACCGAGGGCACCGATCTTCGGCATCACGCTCGGCATGGTGATGATGACGTCAACGTCGGTCCAACCTTGTTTGATCTTATCAACGTATTCATCCAAGCCAACATAATCAGCTCCCGCAGCCTTTGCTTCTTCTTCCTTGTCAGGAGTACAGAGTGCAAGTACACGAACAACCTTGCCCGTACCATGAGGCAACGTAACGATACCGCGAACCATTTGATTGGCCTTTCTAGGATCGACACCCAAACGGACGTCAATGTCGAAAGAGGCATCAAACTTGGTATAGGTAAGGTTCTTTACCATCTGGATAGCTTCCGGCAAAGCATATACTTTACTCTTATCAAATTTAGCAAAAGCTTCTTTGCGTTTTTTTGATATTTTAGCCATTTGATTTAATTTTACTTGTTATTAATTTTGCTCAAAAGGATTCTGGCCACCTTTTACGGTAACACCCAAACTACGTGCTGTGCCGGCAACCATAGACATTGCGGACTCAATCTGGAAACAGTTCAAGTCATTCATCTTGTTCTCGGCAATGGCGCGCACCTGATCCCACGTAATGGAACCAACTTTGGAACGGTTAGGCTCACCGGAACCTTTTTGAAGTTTGGCTGCTTCTTTAACCTGTACAGCAACCGGAGGCGTCTTCGTGATGAAGTCAAAGGATTTATACTTATAAACCGTAATCACAACAGGGATGATTTTGCCAGCCATTTCCTGCGTACGTGCATTGAACTGCTTGCAAAAATCCATGATGTTCACACCCTTTGAACCCAAAGCGGGACCTACTGGGGGTGCTGGATTGGCGGCTCCTCCTTTAATTTGTAACTTAATTAATCCAGCTACTTCTTTTGCCATTGTTTTAAATTATTAATTTGTTTGTAACTAATAGCGGTGCTATATTTTTTCAACTTGCATAAAGCCCAACTCAAGCGGGGTCTTACGGCCGAAGATTTTCACCATAATCTTCAACTTCTTCTTCTCAGCATCTATCTCTTCGATAAATCCGTTGAATGTGTTGAAAGGTCCATCAATAACCTTAATCTCTTCGCCCACCACGAAAGGCTGAATGTAGGAGTCGTCTTGCGACAACAGCTCATCCACCTTGCCCAACAGACGAGAAACTTCCGCCGGACGTAGCGCAACAGGAGGATCGCTCTTATGCTTGCAACCAACAAAGCCCAGCACGCCCGGGACGTCCAGTAGCATAGCAAACACCTCCGGGGTCATTGCTGCCTCCACAAAGATGTAACTCGGAAAATAATTACGTTCCGTCACTACCTTCTTTCCACTCTTCGTACTGTGGTAAACCTTCTCGGTCGGAATCAGCACTCTCGTCACCTGGTCCTTCAAATGAGACAGCTCAACTTCCGTTTCGATGTTCAGCTTGACCTTCTTCTCCGTACCCGTGACCGACTTGATCACATACCATTTACGTTCGACTTCTGCCATGATTCGCTATTTTGGATATAACAACCACTGATTAAGAAAACTAAATAGCAGGGAACATTAAGTCCATTCCCAAATTGAAGACAGCATCCATCAAAAACACGATTAACGCGATGATTAGGGAAGCAATGGATACCACCACAACACTATTTCCAAGTTCCTGCATGGTCGGCCAGCTAGTCTTGTGAGCCAACTCGTCATACACTTCTTTAAAATAATTAACTATTTTCATCTTCTTATATTTTTTTCTATTATTACCTTTTTTAGAAACTTTTTCGTCGTCAATTGCAAATTTCAAAACCTTCTATCAACGCAGCAGTGTTTAAAACAACAACTCTATTTGTCAATCAAACAACAACTTGCATCAAAACATCCTTCATCCACAAACCTTTGCAAGACAATTTTTTAACAAGTTGGCAAATATAGTATTTTTTTTATTCCATTTTCTTTTTTTCAAAAAATATTTTCAATGTGGCATTATTTTTGTAAACCAAGCCTTAGATAAGAGATCTTTCGCCCTTCCTGCAACCACATCTTCTCATAAAAAGTCTGCACCTCTGTCAGCAGAGGATCACACTCTACCGCATACACATCCTCCACATTGACCAGCATTTTCCAACCTTCCTCAGGAGCTGTCTCCACCACATACTCATATAGTTCCCTGCTGTCCGTCTTCAAATTCAATACACCACCGGTATCTGGAAAAAGGTTTAAATAGAACCCCACAAAACGAGGTGAAACAAGACGCTTCCGTTCATGCTTCAATTGCGGATCAGGAAATGTCACCCAGATTTCTTCCACCTCTCCTTTGTCAAAATAATATCCCACATTATCAATGGATATACGCAAAAAGGCCACATTCGGAAGTTCCTGTTCTATCGCATCCTTACATCCACGCCAAAGACGCGCTCCTTTTCTATCAATACCAATGAAATTCCTATTGGGATATCTTTTCGCCATGGCTATAGTATATTCGCCTTTACCACATCCCAACTCCAGAGTTATCGGATTGTCATTATGAAAATATTCAGCATTCCATTTGCCCCGTAAGGGAAATGCCACACCTAAGCGATCATACTCAGTATGCTGAAAGAGGTTTTGAAAAGTTTCGTTTTCGGCAAATCTTGCCAATTTATGTTTTGCCATTATTTGAATTGTTGAATTTCTACTAATTGTTTATAAAGCCCGTCTTGACACATGAGCGATTCGTGATTTCCTCGTTCCACCACACGTCCCTTGTCAAGGACCAATATCTGGTCCGCACCTTGGATGGTAGAAAGACGGTGGGCAATCACCAATACGGTTCTCTGCTGCATAAGTGTGTCAAGCGCTTGCTGAACAAGTCTTTCTGATTCTGTGTCCATGGCAGATGTGGCTTCATCAAGGATAAGAATCGGGGAATTGCGTAAAACGGCGCGAGCAATACTGAGACGCTGTCGCTGACCACCTGACAACATCAATCCCCTATCGCCAATTTGATGTTCTAAACGATCAGGAAGACTACACACAAAATCATACATATTTGCAATTTTTAGTGCCTCCCATACTTTGTCTTCGGGAACGCCCTCCAAACCCAAAACTATATTATTATATATGGTATCGTTAAACAACACGACATCTTGTGAAACCAAAGAAAATAGTGATCTGTACTGAGCAATATTATAATCACGAATATCAACACCATCCAAAAAAACACTACCTTTTACCGGATCATAAAAACGCTCAAGTAAATCTGTAATAGTAGTCTTACCTGCGCCCGATTGGCCAATCAACGCCAACACCTCACCTTTATGCAGGGAAAAACTGAGATTGGAAAGTATTTCCACTTTATCGTATGCGAAACAGACATCTTTAAATGTCACTTCCGACTTGAAATCTGAAACCTCAATAGGATCAACACGCTGTACTATTACATCATCAGCATCCAAAATCTCATGAATCCTATCAATAGCAGACTGTCCCCGTTTGTATCCGGCAACAGCAGTGGAAAGATTTTTAATAGGCGTGATGATCTGCGTAAAAAGAGCAATATAAGTTATAAACAATTCCGCAGAAAAACCATTCCCGGGCGAAAGGACCATAGAACCGCCGATGATGAGGACGACCATCACAATGGCAACACCGAAAAACTCGCTCAGCGGAGAAGATAAATCATATTTTCTGTAAATATGCTTCTGCGAACCTGCAAAATCATCATTCAGTCTGGAAAAGACAGACTCAGCATTATTTTGGGCATTAAAGCCCTTAATAATGCGAAGCCCCGATAACGACTCCTCCACATGTGACAAAAGGGAGCCCAACTTAACCTTTGCGCCACGGGAATCTTTACGCAAAGAATGCGAAACCCGACCGATAACCACAAACGTCAACGGAAGCAAAACAATTGCAAACACAGACAAAGTCGGATTTATATAAAAAAGTACGAAAACAAATATTAACGCCGAAAGCGGATCAGTCATAAAAGACTTCAAAGCCGTCAAAATAGTAAACTCAATTTCCTGCGTATCATTAACCGCCTTTGAAACCAGATCCCCCCTTCTCTGTAAAGAAAAATATCCAAGAGGCAAAGACAGGACTTTATTGTACAAAAGGTTTCTAAGGTAAAACAGTAAATTACTTCTAACACTAGCCATTACCCATTGCGAAGCATACGCAAAGACATTCTTCAACAAGAACAGAAGAACAGCAGACAAAATCAAGTATGAAACAGATTCGGCATAGCGCGAGAAATTAACAAAAGAAGATAACTGAGCCACAAAAAAGGAGGAAATCGGACTGAGATTGTCCAAATTACCAAGGAATAAAAGTTTTGAGAATGGTTCAATTAAAATAAAAACAAGAATAGACAGGATAACGGAAATGAGATTCAAGAGAAAAACGAGTAATAGTCGCCAGGGATAGCGACGAAGAATCAGCAAGAAGAATTTTCGATTATCCATGAATTAGAAAATAAAAAAGGGAGTTGTGGGAAAAGCACAACTCCCTTGGGAATATCAATTAAAATTATTATTTCGTAATGACAAGTTTACGAGAAATAACAGCATTACTATTTACAACTTGGATTACATACACACCAGGTACGAGGTCATTAACATTCAATTCATAAACATTAGCAGCCTTCGTAGCAGGAGATACAGATTGAGTGCTGATTACAGAACCAGTCAGAGTTGCAATTCTGATCGTAGTTTCACCTTCAATACCGGAAACCTGTACCTTAACATTTGTAGTAGCAGGGTTAGGATAGAGGGTAACTTCAGCTTCTTCAACTTCTTCCTGAGCAGGTTCAACATACGGGAAGTCTTGTGAACCATTAACCTCGCTGGAAGCATCAACATGAATGGTGAGCGTATCCGTAGAAAGTAATGTTTGAGGACCAACATTATAACTACCACCACCAATTTGCATAACACCTAAGTCGTCATTGTAGTAATTGAACTGAATAGGAGCGTTAGATGTAGTTTGATACAATCTGTAAACAATTTGGTAATCACCATCAACATTGAACTGAGCAAAATGTTTATAAACAGGTCTGCCAGCTAAGAAGTGCAACCAAAGGTAATCAAAGTAAGTTTCAGCATTAGCATCAAATCTAGTATGAGGATAATGCATAGCATCATTATTACCATAATACGTGATAGTGTTCAAATCTCTATTGTTAGTACCAGGACGGTAGTTGATAGAGTCCATAGAAGTCCATTCTTGAGTAATACCTTGAGAAGAAGAGTTGTTCGTATTGATATAGTTACCAAGTTCAGAAGCAGGAATTTCTACACCATCTCTAAAGATAGCAAATTCAACATAAACCTTAGGAGCGGTAACATCAGTACACATTTCATTAAGTTCCCAAGAATAACTGGTCTGTGCATTACCAAGTGTAGTGAAGATATCGTGAGTTTCAACACCATCAGCACTTCTAAATACGAATGCAGGGGCATCAGAAATTCTAATCGTCACGAAATCAGAAGAAATACTATCAGCAGCAGCATTT
>JAZRYC010000095.1:0-4226 GCA_045600525.1 Bacteroidales bacterium | reverse complement strand
ATTCTTTTTCATTGCTCTGTATTTTGAAAAATAAGATTTTCCATCAAAGAAACAACTGATTGGAAATCATCAATTTTTATTTTCTTTTCTGCTAATACACTTAATAAATCCTTTTCGATAAAAATCAGATTGTTTATATGTGTCATCAAAATAGGATCTTCTTGTGTCGTCTTTGTCTTTTAACACTTCCATTCCCTACAATGAGGATTCGGTTCGATAAGCGGGAACAATATAATCGCAAAGTCCCGAATTTTTTATTCCGATATTTGATAACCAAAGGAATAGCGCAAACGTTATCGCTAAATTTACTTTCAGGTCTGAAAAGATTCTCCGAAGCACCGATAGTGCGGATTTTGTCAATGGCTGCAACAATTGCATTGAAATCGTTGACTAACGGTTCTTCAGTTAATGTTTTGTATGTCGTTAGAAATTTTTCGAATTCGTTAAATTCTTCCCCTTCAAATTTTGGGGAGAAAATGCTGACGGATGGAGACTCCATTACTAACTCAAGTGTGTAGGTTTTCCTAGCATTAAATTTAGGCTGCAAAAATATATTTTTATTTGAAATAGGAATGAGTAAATTGACTTTTTTGTCAATTTATTTTATGGCGTTACCACAATAGGTTCGCCCAATGTGGCAGAAATTTTGGCAGATGTCCCAGAACTTTTTGATACACCTAATGCTGAGGTGCTTTTAGGAATCGTACCCAAAGATACCCCAATTGGCACGAATGCCTTTTGACTCTATAAGTTTTTTGAATTTCCGTTCGTTTAGTTTCGATGACGGCATGGGAATCCCTATAGGTTGTTTCTTGTCCTTTACATATACATACAAATCAAAAGGTGAAGCATTAGGAAAGAACTTACCCACTGTTACTTCTTTTATATGTTCAATTTGCTCATAGGATATAATCCTTTTCCTAAAAATAAATGGCTGAAATACAACCATGAAGTCTTCGTAATACTGGGCAAAGACTATTCCAGGAGCCCATAAAAGGTAAGTAATTACAAAAGTTATGAAAAACGCTTTCCAGTCCCATCCTTCCTGATAGACAAAAAACACAAGTAACATTGGAATAACTAATGGGTAAATTTTTACAGCCTTTGTAACGAGAATACTTTTGCTTAGAGGACCCATCGTTATTTCTTTTTGAACTTGAAACTTGAAACCAATTGGCGGACGCGATGAATCGCGTCCCTACAATCACCGTTTGATTTTCCACTCATTGATGTTCCGTTCCGCGGTGCTGTAGTTCACGCCGATCTTTATCAGGGTGCGCGCGTCGCTTTGGAAACGGTCGGCATAGCCTTTTTCGTCAATTTGGGCGAGGGCATCTTCCGCCGATTTGTTGAATTTGAACTCAAAGATATAGACGTAGTCTTGGGTTTGCACGGTCATATCCATACGTCCCTTGTTGGTGTGTTCCTCAATTTGCACGTGGTAGCCGCATAGTGCGGTGAGGATGAACATCACGCTCTGGAAGTGGCGCTCCTGTTCGGGTTCGAGCTCGTAGGGGCAGGCGCTGAGAAAGGACTGTAGGCGCTCCATAAATCCCTCAATGTCGCCCTCGCGCAGGGAGCGCACGAAGCGGCTGATTTCGAAACTGGAATTGCCTTGCACCGTGTTGGCATAGTAAGGCATCAGGTATTTCAAAAAACCTTGTTTGACCTCTTTATTCGGAAATCCCAGATGGTAAAGTCCGAAATCCGGATCATAGCCCTTGATGGTCAGGTAGCCGCTCTGGTAGATGACGGGAATGGGATTGGAGGAGGCGATATCGACGCTGTTGAGCGTGTCGGCGTCGGGTTCCTCGCGTTCCAAATTGGGCAGCACGTAATGGTGCTGTTTGAGCAGTTCCATCAGGTAGGTCGGTGTGCCTGTCTCGAACCAGTAGTAGTCGATAGCCCGACTTGCAAAGGCATTGAGCAGACTGAAAGGATTGTAGATGCCGGGCAGGTTTTCTTTGCAGAAATGGTAACCGTCGTAATTTTCGCGAAGTGCGGCGTAGGCCTCATCGATGGTCATATTCTGGGCTTCTGCAAGTTCTGAGATTTCCACCTCGAACTTCGTGCGAAGCTCCTCTTCGGTGATGCCGCAGATGTCATGATATTGGGCAATCATAGAGATGTCCCGCAGGTTGTTCAGGTCGCTGAACACGCTGACCTTGCCGAACTTGGTGACGCCGGTGAGGAAGGCGAAGCGAATGCAGCCGTCCATAGATTTGAGTGCACCGTAGAAGCCCTTGAGTGTGGCGCGGTAGGCATCTTGCAGCTCCGTATTGCCGATGGCCTGCAACAGTGGTTTGTCGTATTCATCAACTAGAATCACCACCTGACGGCCGGTCTTCTCGTAGGCCAATCGTATCACTTGAGTGAAACGTTCTTCTAAGCTGCGGTCACGAAAAGCGTCGCCATATCTGGATTCCCATAGCTCCAAATGTTTGTTCAACTCAGCATCCAGACTCTCTTTCACGGAATAGTTGCGCGTGTTCAAGTCCAAGTGCAGAATGGGATATTCGGTCCAATCGTTTTCTGATTTTGAAATGGCGAGACCTTCAAACAATTCGCACTTGCCTTGAAAATAAGCTTCTATTGTACTGAGTAGCAAGCTTTTTCCAAAACGACGAGGACGCGATAGAAAGTAGTATTTGCCTTCTGTCACCAGTTTATATACAAGGGCTGTCTTATCCACATATTTGAACCCTTTGTTTCTCAGGTCCTCAAAATTCTGTATGCCGATTGGTAGTTTCTGTCCCATAGTTTTATGTCGTTTGAATCCAGGTTGCGAAAATACAAAAAAGTGATTATTCCGGCATCCTCAAATTACAAATTCTCAATCAATTGCTGCACTTCTGCGATTTGTTCTTCTTTCATTGAGGATTTGATAGAGATGATGGGTTCAATCAATTTGTTGTTTTTCATTTCGCCTAAAATCTTTTGGATTTCCTTGGCGGCCTGCGGTGCCCACGTGCCGTTTTCAATGACGGCAAAGGTACGGTTTTGCAAGTTGTGTGCCTTCAAATCCAACAGGAAGTTTTCCATTGGCGGATATAGTCCTCCGTTGTAAGTTGGCGCCACTAAAATGATGTGGCTGCAGCGGAACGCGTCAGATACCATATAGGAGACGTGTGTGCCGGAAACATCGTACATTCGGATGTCCTTGTGACCCTTCTCTGCCAGCTGGTTGGCTACGTAGGTGGCGGCGGATTCGGTGTGGCCGTAAAGAGAACCATAGACAATCATAATGGATTCGCTTTCGGGCTCGTATCTGCTCCACTTGTCGTATTTGTCGATGAAGTAGCCGATGTTCTCGCGCCAGATGGGACCGTGCAGCGGACAAATCATTGCGATGTCCAACGTGGCGGCCTTCTTCAGCGTGTTCTGTACTTGCGGCCCGTATTTGCCTACAATATTAGTATAATAGCGGCGGGCGTCTTTCAGCCAGTCGCGGTCGAAGTTCACCTCATCAGCGTACAGGTTGCCGCACAATGCGCCGAATGTGCCGAACGCGTCGGCGGAGAACAAAATCTTGTATTCGGATTCGTAGGAGACAAGAACTTCCGGCCAATGAACCATTGGCGCAGCCACAAAGGTGAAGGTGTGGCGGCCTGTGCAGAGCGTGTCGCCCTCTTTTACAATCTGCAGTTGGCTCGTGATGTTGAGGTTGAAGAATTGCTGGATGAACTTGGCAGCCTGTGCGCTGCAAACAACAGTCACATTCGGATGGCGCACGATAACCTCTTCTACCAATGCCAAGTGGTCGGGTTCCACGTGGTGGATGACCATATAGTCGAGCGCACGGCCGTTGAGTGTGCATTGGAGGTTTTCTAAAAATTGGGCGGCAACAGAGTTGTCGGCTGTGTCCAAAAGCACGGTTTTGTCGTCCAACAAGATGTATGAATTATAAGATACGCCTCTTGGAATCGGCATCATATTTTCAAAAAGAGCCAATCTTCTGTCAGAGGCCCCGATGTAAAACAAATCTTTTTTGAGTTTTCTTGACGTATTCATATATGGTGAGCTGTGATTAGTGAACGGTGAACTGAAGAGGAAAATTAAAAAACGAAGTCGGTAATGTTAAACCTGAAACTTGGAACTTGAAACTTTGAATGGTTGTCGGACGCAATCAATTGCGTCCCTACACTCTTGAAACCTACTTGGAAAGATCTTGGTTCTCCTTTTTCAGCACTACGACTTCGAAGATGGAGTAGAGGAAGTAGATGACG
>JAZRYC010000094.1:0-17561 GCA_045600525.1 Bacteroidales bacterium | reverse complement strand
TATAACAGCCACCTACGGTTTACTATATAACTGGAAAGCAGTGATGGGCAATGCTGCCTCATCAAATGCCAACCCGAGCGGCGTACAGGGCATTTGCCCAGAAGGTTGGCACGTGCCAAGTGATGCGGAATGGACTCAAATGACGAATTTTGTAAGCTCTCAAAGCGCGTACTGGTGTTCCAATAACTCATCCTACATTGCCAAGGCTTTAGCTGGAAATACTGGTTGGGCTAGTACTCCGGAAGCTTGTGGCGTGGGTAATAATCCAACCAATGCCACAGGCTTTAATGCTTTGCCTGCGGGTGGCTTCTCTGTATCTGGTTATTCAAGCATAGGTGTAACTGCCGACTTCTGGAGTGCCACACAGTACAATGCCAATAGTGCTTACCGCCGCGACTTAAACCACTACTGGCCGTCGGTATTTGCTGGAACTGTCGACAAGACCTTTGGCTACTCTGTCCGCTGTCTCCTCAATTAAGACGCCGGAATAAATAACGAAACAACATAATTCATCAACGCCTGGGGAAGCAAGCTCATCCCCAGGTGTTTTTTTTGCTATTATTATTGCAGTTCGGTAAAAAAATCAGGTGTTTGCATCTATAGTATTTCCGCACTTCGCCATTCCCACTATAGGTCGCGACCTCCGCTGCATTACGGCCTAACCTGGGATTGCTTTTATACGAACCCTTTGCCAATCAAATGCTATTTGCGTTTTTATGCATATTAACAATCAAATATGCTTAATTTAAATAAATTGCGAGTCTTAAATTATTTTATAGAATAATGCTGTTGCAATAAACTTCAAATGTCAGTATCTCTGTTTTATTGCCGTTGGGTTTGCCCGAACGGAGGCACTCATTCCCCTTCTTTAGGAAGGTGAATTTATGATTGTGCAAAGTTTGCGTTTGCGCAAAATGATTGATGATAATAGCTTCGTGTCTTTGTGAAGTGGCCAGATGATGTTCCCAAGTCAAAAAAGAAAAGACATTTGTATTCTGTTCATATCATTATTTTACAATTTCTTTTCAAAAAATTATCGAAACAGTAGTATTTGTAGAATATCATTTTTTTCGTATTTTCGCGACTTTGTTAAAATGCGTATTTTTTGTCAGATAATAACTAAAACTTTATATATGAAAAAATTTTTACTTGTTTTATTGACAGTGCTTTGCATGTTTCCCGTGGCACTGATGGCTCAATGTGGAAGCAGCAACCTTACGGCTACGGATGCCGATGGTAACAACTATCAATCACTAAAACTCGGCCCCCATTGCTGGCTGCTGACCAACCTTAGGACCAACGTGCCAGGTAGTATGATCTATTATTCAGACGTGTACTCCGACACGGCGGCCAATTTGGCCACATACGGGCGTCTATACACGTGGAATGCCGCGGTTGGCGATCCCATGGAGGTGGGGGAGCATAACTTCGTGCAGGGTATCTGTCCCGAAGGATGGCATATTCCCAATGAGGCGGAGGTCTTGGAATTGACGTCGAACATTGCCCCAGATGTGCATGCCACCACCCACTGGCTGGTTCCTGGCACAAACCTCACGAATTACACGCAGATGCCGGGCGGTTTCTATAACGCGTCCCTTCAACGTTGTGAGAATCTCCTCGGAGAAGCCTATTTTTGGTCCATAGGTTCAGCCCCCGGCTATGAGCCCGTGGAGGTGTGGTCAGACTGCCACTGCGATATGGTGATGCTCAATCCCGGGAAGGTTCGGAATGGCCTTTCCGTGCGCTGCGTGTACAAAATATACAAGGCAAATGTCAATACCGTGGAGGCATCCAACATATCAATGACGTCCGCTCAGTTGAACGGAAATGTTCTTTTTGCCGGCTATGATGAGAATTACGAACGCGGCTTCCAGTGGGGGAGCGACCGAAATAACCTGACGAACCTGCTGCCAGAAAGCACTTCGGCAAGTACGGAAGGCCTTTATAATGAAATACTAACAGATTTGATCGCGAATACCACCTATTATTACAGGGCATACGTGGTCAATGAGTTTGACACGACATTCGGCGTGGTTAGAAGTTTTACGACATCAGGGACACCCATTATGGTAGTCACCACGGGCAATGCCGACAATATTATGATGGAATCTGCCACCCTGCGCGGTAGGGTGATCTCCATGGGCGAGAATGAGACTGTGACGGTAGGCTTCAAGTACGGCACGGGCGAAGACGCCCTCACTACAGAAGCAGGCACCACGACCCTGTCGGCAGCAGGCAACTTTGAGCACAACCTCACTGGCCTGAGCGACAGCACGACATACTACTACTGCGTCTTTGAGACAAACAGCACCGACACAGTGTATGGCGACACTTTGAACTTCACCACGTTAGGGGAGCCAGCACCGGTCGAACCGATGTCAGTGACTACCGACAGCGCCACCACCATCACGAAGGAATCTGCCACCCTGCACGGCACAGTAACGTCTCTTGGCGAGAATGAAAATGTGACGGTAGGCTTCAAGTACGGCACAAGCGATGACGCCCTCACCGACGAGGCAGGCGCCACGACCCTGTCAGCGGCAGGCACCTTTGAACACAACCTCACAGGCCTGAGCGACAGCACGACATACTACTACTGCGCCTTTGAGACGAACAGTACCGACACAGTGTATGGCGACACCTTGAACTTTACCACGTTAGGGGAACCTGCACCAATTGAACCGATATCCGTGACTGCCGACAGCGCCGACAACATTACCTATAACTCCGCTGATTTACATGGAACAGTGACGGTTATGGACAATAGTAATGGTCTTTCTGCCTCAGCGGGATTTGTCTATGGTACGACTCCCAATGCCCTCAATCGGGCACAGTCCGTCAATATAAGTCAAGATGGAACATATAATGTTAGCATCCAACGACTTACTCCAAATACGCTGTACTACTATAGGGCATTCGTCGTAAAAGATAATGATACCGTTTGGAGTAGTAATACAAAAGAGTTCTCCACAGTAGTCTTCCGATACTTTGAACCTTGTGTCACTGACCCAACCGTTACCGATGACATGGGCAATGTATATCCAACCGTGCAAATAGGTACGCAATGCTGGATGGCGCAGAATATGAGGACAACCCAGTCCATTTCCCCAGACGACTACAAGTGCCCGAACAACGACACGCTGAATGTGGCTAAATACGGATACCTCTACGCTTGGGAAGCTGCCACGAAAAACGATACGAGTAGCGTCACTCCTCCTCAAGGTATTTGTCCTGAAGGTTGGCAGATTCCATACGTGAAAGATATTGACACGCTGACTACCTATTTAAAGAGGCATAGTGAATTATTGTGCAACGATGACGGCAATGCTATAGCAAAATCTCTAGCATCACAGGAAGGATGGATGGAAACGCAAACTCCATGTGCTGTAGGCTTCAAACCGCAATATCAGAACGATGCGACAGGTTTCAACGCCTACCCTGATGGCGGATGGAATAATTTGGAAGAATTCAGTTTCTTTGGAAAGACTTCCCGTTTTTGGCTCTATAATGAGAAAAATGTGACGGTAAAAAAAGCCTTCAAATTAGGATATGGTGAGGCAGTAGTAAGTGTTCCCACTCTCAGTAGCGCATACACTTTCTATTTCCCTGTCCGTTGTGTGCGTATTCAAAGAGCAGAAGAACAACCTGTTCCTTCTGCGAAAATGTCGGTGATTACACGTGAAGCTGACTCTATAGAGCTTCATTCGGCCATTATTAATGGTACGATTGAGTCTATGGGAGTAAACATCCCTATTGCTGCCGGCTTCCGGTATGGTCTTTCAGAGAATGTCATGGATGCCATAGTCACCGTGGGTGATTTTATGAACCTTCAGGACTTTAGCTCCGAGATTGCCAATTTGGCCCCTTCCGTTACCTATTACTACCAAGCCTTTGTGACAGATGGTGCGGATACTGTCTGGGGTGAAGTAATGAACTTCACCACCCGACTTGTGTGCGGCATAGACAGCGTAGCCGATATTGATGGCAATAGATACTCCACCGTCAAAATAGGTACCCAATGTTGGTTCCAGTCCAATCTCCGTACCAGACGCTATGCCGATGGAGGTACGATTGGCGGTAATGCAAAGATCTATAACGTTAAAGACGATGAGTCCAACGACGCAACTTACGGTCTGCTGTACAACTGGGCAGCTGTGATGGGTACGGAGGCTTCCTCCAATGCCAACCCGAGCGGTGTACAAGGCATCTGCCCTGACGGATGGCACGTGCCCAGCGATGCAGAATGGACACAACTGACCAACTATGTGAACAGTAAGAGTCTATATCTGTGCTCTTCCGAAAATCAAAATCATATTGCAGGAGCTCTGGCTTCCAACAAAAATGGTGATTGGACTTACAGTGTTCGTGAATGTGCTGTCGGCAATCATCCTTCAAATGCTACGGGTTTCAGTGCGCTGCCTGCAGGAAACTATTCTTCAGATGGCTATGCCTCTTTCGGTAATAATGCCGATTTCTGGAGTGCTACACAGAGCAGTGCCTCTAATGCTCACCGCCGTGACCTTAATTATACATGGGAGTCGGTATTTGACTACACTGCCGACAAGGCCCTTGGCTACTCCGTGCGCTGTCTCTCCAATCTCGTTTTCCCTATCACTATGCATGTAACAACGGATAACGCAGACGATATAACGAACGCTTCTGCCACCCTGCATGGTGTCCTTCAAGAAATGGGAGAAGGTCACACCTCCGTTAAAGTAGGCTTCAAATACGGCCTCAGTGCAGATGATTTAGACAGGGAAATTGTAACAGGTACAGCCCTGAGAACACCAGGCACCTATAGTTGCAAACTGACAGGACTGACCAATGGAACAGACTATTATTACAGAGCATTTGTCACAGCAAACAACGACACCGCCTGGGGCAACATACAGAAAGTCAACGTACATGGTTTTATCTGCGGCGTGGAAAAATTAACGGATATCGACAATAACAAGTACGCAACCGTTAAGATGGGCAACCAGTGCTGGATGGCAGAAAACCTGAGAACAAGGACTGATTTATCTTATAATACTCCTAATAAAGATGATAACAATGTCGGTACCTACGGTCTTCTTTATACCTGGAATACAGCAACCAAGAGACAAGCTTCTGACGAAACCCATCCGATGGTGCAAGGCATTTGTCCAAAAGGCTGGCACATTCCTAGAAAAGACGAATGGGAAACGATGACGAAATATGTCTTTGACCAACCCTATTACAGATGCGGATCTTGCAGCACGTGGGAGGAAAATACCGGCTGTATTGCCAAGGCATTAGCTTCCACCACGGGATGGCAGACCTCGGCTGGTAATCCTTGTCTTCCGGGAAGCGATACATCCACCAACAATAGTACAGGCTTTAATGCCATGCCTGCCGGAAGCTGTTTCTACAACTTTTTTACATCTCATAATACCTATTCGGGTTTTGACTCTCTCGCGATATTCCATACTTCTACATTAGTTGAGTATGAAAATATAGATGATTGTGAGTGGACCGCAAATATATATGGTGACTCCTTGAATTTCAAATATAGAATCAATGTGTTTAAGGACGATAACTACTTGTCTGTCCGTTGTGTCGCTGACTCCATTTATCCGCTTGTCATGGCCGTTGCTACGGATTCCAGCAATAAAGTATCAAGTAGTGCGGTCCTTTTACATGGTATGGCAGAATCAATAGGCGACAATGACGCGGTAACGGTAGGCTTCAAATATGGCAAAAATGAAAATGATTTGAATCAAAGCGTTATAACGACAGTAATCGGAGTTAGCTCATACGCTTGTTTTATTGACGTTGAGGACAAAGATTCAATATATTACTACAAAGCCTTTATGACAAACGGCTCCGATACCGTATGGGGAGAGACATTGTCTTTCGTCAATCAGAAATTCACCTGCGGTACGGACAAAATCTATGACGTGGAAGGCAACCGTTATGCCACCGTGAGAATTGGTCATCAGTGTTGGATGGCTGAGAACCTGCGTACAACAGAAGGTATGGAATATGATTCGGATTATTTTTATCCTGACAGGGATGAGGATAATGTAGATGTTTACGGACTTCTATACACCTTTGATGCTGCCACCCAAAATGACAATATTAACACCCAAGGCATTTGCCCAAAGGGCTGGCGCATACCGAGTGACGATGATTGGGATATAATGACCAAGTATGTGTTTGATCAAACGCAATATAGATGCGGCACTTGTGACCAATGGGAACAGGAAACACCTTGCATTGCCAAAGCCTTGGCTTCCCAAACGGGTTGGAGATCTAGTACCAACAGTTGTGTGCCAGGCGGGCTTGGTGGTTCCATTACCAAGACAGGATTCAACGCTATGCCTGCAGGTTATTATCAAAATTGGATAACCTCGAAATATCATTATTTTGGTGAATACGCCTGCTTCTGGACTTCAACCAATGATCCAACAGCCGCTTATTATTACCAGTTGTCCTACGATAAGGATAATATTGTAAGAGACCTCAACAGAAATACCTCTTTCACGTTAGCTGCCTCCATTCGCTGCGTTGTTGATAATATGGTTGTGGCTACGGACAACCCGAGCAATGTGCTGTATCATTCTGCTACAATGAACGGTTCTGTGAAAAATTTAGGCTCTTATCCTTCTGTTACTGTCGGCTTCAGATACGGTACTGCAACAGATGAATTAAATACTGTGGTTGAAAACGAATCTCCTATAACAGCGCCAAGTTCGTACAGCCATATTCTTAATGTCTTACCAGAAACAACCTATTACTACCAGGCATTTGAGTCCAATGGTAGCGATACTGTTTTGGGCACAATCAAAAGCTTTACCACTCCTGCTGCTCCTGCAGTGACGACAGACGCTGCAGACAGTATAACTTATCATTCTGCCACGCTGAATGCCACGATAAACAAAATGGGTGGATATGCTTATGTTGGGACTGGCTTTAAATATGGAACAGAGCCAAGCAATCTCACCCAAAAAATTATTAATTATGTGTCATCGCATGAGATTGGTACATTTAACTGCACTCCTACCGACTTGATATCCGAAACGACCTATTACTATCAGGCCTTTGTTGTTAATGAAACCGATACTATCTTTGGCGGAGTTGAAAGCCTTACCACTACGAAAATTGCTGAGGTCGTTACCGACAGCACTTTCCAGATAACGAACAACTCCACTTCCTTGTATGGTACTTTGAAAGGTCTCGGTGGTTGTTCTTCCGTAAAGGTTGGCTTCAAATACGGCACCAACGCAGATGCCTTGGATAATGTGGTGACCAGCGGTGAAATGCTGACGAATGTCGGAACATTCAGCTACAAAATCGGCGGTCTGAACGATTCTACAAATTATTATTACAAGGCTTTTGTGACACACCTGTCCGACACCGTATATGGCCAGATCAAAAACTTCACCACGAACTTTATCTTCGTAACTACAGACAGCTCAAGCAAGGTGACCAACAGCTCGGCTTCCTTGTGTGGTAGTACGGGATTGGGTGGCAATACGTTGGTAATCGCCGGCTTTATGTACGGAACCGACTCAGCCTCCTTGAGCGGGATGGTGAGCAAACGTGTGACGAAAGAAGGCTATTATAATTGCGATATCAATGGTTTGCTTCAAAATACGACTTACTATTACAAGGCATTTCTTATAGATGGATTAAATGTTATATTGGATAAAGTGAAAAACTTCACCACTTCAGGACCTGTCGTTGTAAATACGGACAGCGTTACGGACATCACAAACTGTTCCGCCAAAATGTATGGTACGATAGAAGAACTGAGCGGACATTCGTCCCTGACCGCTGGTTTTATTTTCGGCACCAGCCAAAATGCTTTAACAGAAACGGTGGAAACCAGTGCTGACGGCGCATTCAGCTGTGAAATATCTGCTCCTATTATCCTGAATGCTAACACCACCTATTATTACAAGGCTTTCGCCTCTACCGATAATGAAACCTTTTATGGCGAAATAAAGACATTTAAAACCCGCTCCAGTATGGTTGCCACGAATAATGCCAAATCCATAAAAAATACGAAAGCGACTTTACAAGCTCATATAGACGATCATGACGGCACGGTAACGGTTGGCTTTAGGTATGGTCCGAAATTCCTCAATATGAACACGGTTGTCTCAGTTACTCAAACCCAAGTTGCCCAAGACTTTAGCTGTATCGTTGAGTATTTGACGCCAGGGGAAACCTACTATTATAAAGCCTTTGCCGCTTCGGGCAGGGACACTGTTTGGGGTGGTGTGAAGACCTTTAAGACCACTGATGACTGCAATGACGGCTTAAGATACGGCTCTCAGTGCTGGGCAAAATCGAATGTTGGAGGAAGCCAACTGTACACTTGGCATGAGGCTACGGGAGGAATAAATTCTAATGAAGTCCCCTCCGGTGTGCAGGGCGTCTGCCCTATAGGCTGGCATCTGCCAAGCCGGGCGGAATGGGAAATATTTATGAATTATATGTATAATGAGGGCAGAGAAACATTCTCGGCAACAATACGTCTTACGGCAACTACATATGAAACCGGCCTCTGTCCGGCCAAAGCAATGGCTTCGAAAAATTGGCCAGAGGAATGTAGTATTGAGACTCAAGTTACCGCCCGACATCCGTTTGCGTACACGCCAATCTTTGAACCTGATTCATCAAACAACCGATCAGGATTTAATGCCAGACCATACGGTATAAGAAATGTTGGTGAAGCATTTGTTTCCGAAGAAGGGAAAAAAGCTTATTTCTGGAGTTCAACCAATGATAATTCATTATTTTTTAATCTCTTTGGAACCGATGCCACATCTTTTGATATCATCGGCTTCCGTTCAGACCCTGTCTTAGGCGGTACTAATAAAAATAGCGCCATATCTGTCAGATGTCTGCGTGATTATGGCACGCCAACCCCTTCCAGGTCGGTAACTACGAACGCAGCCAGCAAAATAATTAATCAATCTGCCACGCTGAACGGCAGGGTAAATGCATTGGGAGACTTAACCAACTATGTGGTGGCTGGTTTCAAATACGGTATTGACCAAAATCAATTAAACGCTATAGTTAAAAATCACGAGCCCATTACCAAACCTGGAGATTTCTCTTGCGAAATCAAAAATTTGTCCGGAAGCAAATATTATTACAAGGCCTTTGCTGCTGTAGGAACTGATACAACCTGGGGAGAAACCAAATATTTTGATAATATCGTACCTGTAACCACTGACAGTGTCAAGAACATTATGCATTTTTCGGCAGAGGTATTCTGCACGGCAAAAAATGTACAGACTGATGAGAGTGTCATTATGGGTATCGCATACGGTACAAGCGATGGAGCTATGACTATGCAGGTCGTAAATTCGAAAAAAAATACCACTGTTTTCTCGAGTGATTACTCCTATAGCTACAAACTGACGAATCTGACACCGAGTACGCAATACTATTATCAGGCATACGTCATTAAAGAGAGGGATACCGTGTTCGCCACTGACGTGAAGACCTTTAAAACGCGCTCCGCTATCGTACTCGCCGTTTCTACCGACAGTTGTAGCAATGTTACAAGAAGCTCTGGTGTCCTGAACGGCACCCTGAACCGTTTTGACGGCTCGGATTCTGTGAAGGTAGGCTTTAAATATTGCGAAGTGGCATTTAACAGTATGGATGAATATAAAAATATGAATAAACTCGGTTTAAAAACAGGTCAAAGTACTCTGATAGGAGATGCAAGACAATTCTCTGCGCCTTTGGCATCTCTTAAACCGAACACCTATTATTATTTTACCGCATTTGCTGTCTATCAGGAAGATACCGTTTATGGTAAAATCGAGAAATTCAAGACGACTACCATCCCGTGCTCAGGACAATTGCGTCCCAATGAAGGTGGAACCACTGGCGCGATTACGTCTGTGACCGATATCGACAACAATGTCTATGGCGTGGTACAAATCGGTTCGCAGTGCTGGATGACGGAAAATTTGAAGACTACCAAATATATAGACGGCACCGAAATCTCACAAAATAGTGATTATAATAATAATCCGAAGTTGGCAGGACTTGGCCTGTTTTACGATTGGGATGTGGTGGCTAATGGACGTCAGACGGTCGAAACCATTGCATACGGACTTTGCCCTCAAGGCTGGAAGGTGCCGACTATGGAGGATTGGACGGCACTGATGGACTTCCATGGCGTTGAATGTATTTCAGGGACAGTTCTTGGAACATATTGTAATATAGATCCATTTATTGATAATACAACAGGTTTTTCTTTCTATAATACAGGAAGCTATGCAGTAGATTCTGTGTACACGTATGATGAATATTTCTATAGTTACGGATCTACTTTCAGGCTTGCCACTGACTACGGCAATCCAAAAATAGCTAGCTTTTTAATAGTGAATCAGGGCATTGCTCTTTCTTTCTATCTGGAACTCAAGAATAGTACCAATATTCGTTGTGTGCGTAGTGAATCTATGGAGGAACTGACCGTTGTTACGAACGGTGCAACGAATAACAATACGGAAACATCTGCCACCTGCAACTACGCCATCAGCCAAAATATCGGCATCAATGTCACCGAGCGAGGAATATGCTGGAATACGAGTGGAAGTCCATCGCTTAATAACAGTCACACTTCTGAAGGGGCAGGAACAGGTACGTTCACCAGTTCTATTTCTGGTCTTAATCCAGGCACAACCTATAGTGTACGTGCATACGCCACTGATGGCAATACAGTTGTTTACGGAAATGTAGTTACGTTTACCACGCTCAAATGTGGAAATGGCAAGATTAAAGATTATGAAGGAAACGAATACGAAACCGTGAAAATAGGTAGTCAGTGCTGGATGAAGTCCAATCTGCGTACTATGCACTATGCCAATGGAAATGCTATTTCAGGTGCTCAAGCAACATCCTATGATTTCAACTATTACTATCATGTAAATGGCAATGCCATCAACGATAGCAAATATGGCTTGCTTTACAACTGGAAAGCTGTGATGGACAGTAGCGCTTCTTCCAACACCAATCCGAGCGGTGTGCAAGGTATTTGCCCAAGCGGGTGGCACGTGCCGAGTGAGGCGGAATGGACGCAACTGACTGATTTTGTTAGCAGCCAAAGCTCGTACTATTGTTCCAATAACTCTTCTTTCATTGCCAAGGCTTTAGCTGAAGCTACAGGTTGGAATAATACTCCAGAAATTTGCGGTGTTGGACATAATCCAACAAATGCAACAGGCTTTAGCGCTTTGCCCGCGGGTAGTTTCTCTTCATCTGGTTATTCAATCATAGGTGTCAATGCCGACTTCTGGAGTTCAACGGCACACAGTGCCACGGAAGTATATAGACTTGATTTAAACCATTATTGGCCAGAAGTCTTTCCTGGATATATCGATAAATCCGCAGGCTGTTCTGTCCGCTGCGTACTCAATTAGACAATTTGCTCTGCGCTATGATGCGCTTTGATACAACCAATCCCGTGAATGCTATTACAGTATTCGCGGGATTGGTTTTTGTTTTGCCATACTTGGAGGCAGATGCTTGCGTTTGAAGAATGCCGACGTGACAATGTAGTTTCATAATAGCATAGCTTCTTCTTTTATTATTCTGTGTATTTTATACACAGAATTTCGTATCTTTGCACTCGTTTTTGAAAAAGTCATTTATGGAAATCAAGGAAGTAAAGACAAAGAAAGAACTAAAGGCATTTGTTCGATTTCCTCACAACCTATATAAAGGTTGCCCCCATTATGTTCCTGCATTGGATAGGGGGGAGATGCGTTCTTTGCTGTCTCATCCGGCGCTGGCTTTCTGTACGCTCAAACTTTGGTTAGCCTATCAAGATGGACGGATTGTGGGACGTGTGGGAGGATTGGTGAATCATAAATGCAACGAAATCAAGCAGCAACGAAGGGTTCGTTTCGGCTGGTTTGACACGATTGATGATGTTGAGGTGGCGCAGGCGTTGTTGTCCACTGTAGAACAATGGGGCCGCGAACAGGGTATGGACACGATTTGCGGACCGTCACGCTTCTCTAATCTGGAAAAACAATCCATGCTCGTGGAGGGCTTTGACCATACGCCGTCTATTTGCGCCGACTACAATTACCCGTATTATCCCGTGCTGATGGAACGTCTTGGGTTTGAAAAAGAGGTGGACTATATACAATACAAGGTGAAGATTGAAGAGGTTCCCGAAAGAATGAAACGCCTTTCTGAGGCGCTTTCAGAACGTTATCATGTCCGTCTTCGCCAGTTTACCAATAAGAAGGAAATGATGGCCTGTGGTCGAGAGTTCTTTGAGGTGTTAAACCAAAGCTATTCAAAAATCTTCAACTTTATTCCATTGACCAAGGAGGAAATAGATTGGGCAGTGGCGGAGAATTTCCAGGTGGCAGATATGTCGCTGTCGTCAATGTTGGAAGATGAAAATGGAAAATTGGTGGGTTTTGCCTTCAGCCTGCCGTCGTTAAGCGAGGCCTTTCAAAAAGCTGGTGGCAGTCTGTTCCCATTTGGGTGGTGGCATGTGCTGCGTGCTCTAAAGAAGAATAAATACATAGATTTGTATCTCACTGGCGTGCTGCCTGAGTACATGCATACAGGTGTTCATGCCATTTATCATCGCCAATTGCATGAAACCGCACTGGAACGTGGATATGAATATGCCTTCACGTCTCAGCAGTTGGAAGACAATATTGCGGCAAGAATATGGGAGAAGTATAACTCCGAATTGCTTTTCCGTCGCAGATGCTATTGCAAAAGTGTTGAAATATAAATTTTTGTGTGCACTCAATAATCTTTAATATGGCGTTCTTGAAAAGAAAAGTGTCAAAAGATAATGCCTATGCCCTGATCACGGGATCAAGTCGCGGTTTGGGAAGAGCCTTGGCTGAAGAATTGGCCTCGCAAGGCTTTCATACGATTCTGGTGGGTACGACAGAACACATACACGAGGTGAGCCGCGAAATTGCTGAACGTTATCATACACAATCTTTTGGCTATGTGGCCGATCTGCGCAATCGTGAACAGATTCTTGCCTTGACCTCGGAAATCAATGAGAAATATCCGTTGTGCGTTTTAATCAATAATGTGGGCGTAGGTGGGACAAAGGCTTTTGCTGACGCCTATGTGGATTACATTGAAAGTATCATTGACTTGAACGTGCACTGTACGGCACTGATGACCCATCAGTTGCTGCCCAACCTGATGCGACAGCATAGAAGCTATATCCTAAATGTGGGTAGTATGGTCGCTCATACACCGATGGGATATAAGACGGTCTATCCAGCCAGTAAGAGTTTTATACTGTCATTTTCCTTGGGACTGCGTGCCGAACTTAAACATACGCCGGTGTCGGTGAGTGTGTGCTCTCCCGGCGCCATGCTTACAAACCCCGATGTTACAGCCCGTATTCGCAAACAAGGCATCTTCGGAAAACTGACACTCAAGGCAACGGAACACATTGCCCGCAAGTGCGTGCGCCAGATGCTGCGCGGCAAACGCCTGATTGTGTTTACTCCGATTACCTTCCTGCTCTCCCGCCTGGTTCCGAATTTTATCAAAACCCCAGTGATGTCAAGGATTGTGTGGAGAGAATTGGAGAAGAATTGATAATTGAGAAGTGAGAAGTAAGAGGTGAGAAGTTTTTTGGGGGCGATGTCGGGTCTGCTGTAGGGACGCAATTCATTGCGTCCGAAGAGGCGTTTTCAAAATTATTGTAGGAACGCAATTCATTGCGTCTGACTGCTCAAAGGAATTCGTGGCATGATTGTCCAAAGCTAATGGCAGAAAAAGTTAAGGTCAAAGTCACCGAAAATTCATATCTTTGCGCTTTCAAAATTTCCGGGTATGGGAAAGTACTATCGACTATTGCTGGTTGGCAGTTTTTTGCTGCTTTCTTTGGGACTTTGGGGCCAGAGGGATTTGGATACAATACGCATTACGCCGGCAATGGCCGAACTGGCGAACCGTTGCGACAAATTGTATGAATTTCGAGGAAGAATTGCCAGTGGGAGAATGGGTAAGGACTTCTTTTACTTCAATAATAATGGTAAAATTATTTTGAAAGATACCATTCCGTATCCTGTCATGATGTGGGTCACAACTGAGCCGTATTATACATTCAGAACCAGGGAACTGAAAGATGGTTTCGTGAATGACGAAGGTGAAATTTTTGATATAACCCCATTCAAATCAACGGCCTTTTCTTTTAGTAATGGTGTGCTGGCTGTCCAACAAAAAGACAAGTGGGGCTATGTGGATTACCTTGGCAATATGCTGCTTCCCTGTGAATATTCAAGTGTCGGTAGATTTATATTTGGCTGCGGAAAGGTGTCGTCTGACAATAAAGTCGGATTTGTAAACCGGAAGGGTGATTTCATTGTCCCCTTGATTTACAGTGAAATATTAGAAGAGTATGTCGACAAGGAGCTGACGGCGAAGTACAATGGCAAGTGGGGCGTGGTAGATACGATGGGTCGCGTGGTGCTTCCTTTTATTTTTGATGATGACAATATTCCATTTCGGCGTTTGGGAAACTATTTCAGAATAGGTCCGGTGGATTACAACAACAACGTGTGGGGCTTGGTGGATTCGGTGGGCAAAGTCGTTCTGCCGCGTGATTACGAGTATTTTTATCCGATAAGAAATAGCCGTGCTGTCATTGTGAAGGACCATATATATCGCGTCAGGGTTCCAAATTCGGCTTGATAAGCGCATCCGGACAAATCATTCACCCCTGTGTGTATGATAGTATAGAGGGCCGTCATCAAATTTTTTTTAGTCCGAAAGGGCGACAAATGGGGCTATGTGGATGTGTATGGAGGTTGTACGTTCGATTCTGTGGAAATTCAAAATTGAAAGGAAAAAGTTTCAAGTGCGGAGAATCTCAAAGGCTAACAGCCCATTTTTTTTTATATTTGCGCCTTCATTATTAACCTTAAAAAATCAATGCTATGATAAGTAATAAAGAAATTAGAACCATCGCTCGTCAGGAACTGAAGGGCTTTTGGACCATGCCCGTGTTGGCCACATTGGTGTATATAGTCATTGCGGTAGTGCTTCAAACACCATCCTATTTCGCTAAGATTCCTTCATTAGTCATTCCGATGTCAACATTTACTTGGGCGATTTTCATTTTGGTGGCCCTTCCCTTAGCATACGGTTTCACTTTGGCCTTCCTCCATTTCCTTCGTGAAGATAAGGAAGATACCGTTGAGGCCATGTTCTGTGGCTTTAAAACCTATGGACGCGCGATTGGCGTGTATCTGTTGGAGACGGTCTTACTTTTCTTGTGGTTCCTCTTGCTGTTTGTTCCGGGCATCATCAAGTCCCTGGCTTATTCGATGACCTTCTTCATTTCCAAAGACCATCCCGAATTGTCCGCTTACGAGTGCATTAAACACAGTGAGGATATGATGAAAGGCCACAAGATGCAGCTGTTCCTGTTGTATCTGGGCTTCGTTGGCTTGTCGATGCTCAGCATCGTCACCCTGTTTATCGGTATGCTATGGCTGATTCCGTTCTTCCAAGTTTGCTTGGCCGCATTCTACGAGAATCTGAAAGAGGAACAGACTGAAAAAATGGCTGCAGCGGAAGCTGAAATGAATGGTGCCGCTGTTGAAACGGAAGTGGCAGAAATTGCTGCAGAAACTGAAGAATAATCATTTGTTGATCTTTGATGGTATATTGAACAAGGGAGAGAAAAATCATTATTTTTCTCTCCCTTGTTCAATGCTTTTTTGTTATCTTTGCACCCTTTCGAACGAAATAATAATCTATTAACTTAAAACATTGAATATGAGTAACGTTAAGTATGTTTATACCTTTGGAGGAAAGACTGCCGAAGGTAAGGCGGACATGAAGAATCTTCTGGGCGGTAAAGGTGCCAACCTCGCCGAAATGTGTCTGCTTGGACTTCCCGTACCTGCCGGTTTGACGATTACAACCGACTGCTGTACAGCATATTATGCCAATAATTGCGAACTTCCTGCTGGCCTTATGGATGACGTATGGGCTGGTATGAAGAACGTTGAAAATATTATGGGTCTGAAATACGACGATGCTGAGAATCCCTTGCTTGTTTCCTGTCGTTCTGGTGCCCGTAGCTCTATGCCGGGTATGATGGATACCGTGCTCAATATCGGTCTCTGCTCCAAGACCCTACCCGGTTTGATAAAGAAGACCAATAATCCTCGTTTCGTTTATGACTCTTATCGTCGTCTTATCATGATGTACGCCGATGTCGTTATGGAAAAGGCTGAAGGTATCGAACCTGCCGACGGCAAGGGCATTCGTAAGATCTTAGACGATATGCTTGATGAATTTAAATCCATGAAGGGCTATAAGAGCGATACGGAAATTACCGCTGAGGAATTGCTGAAACTGGCGGATGCCTTCAAGGCTAAAATCAAGGAAGTGCTCGGCACTGAGTTTCCTGATGACGCTAAGGCTCAGCTCGAAGGCGGTATCAAGGCTGTGTTCAAGAGCTGGAATGGTAAAAAGGCCATCTCCTATCGTCGTATCGAAGGTATTCCCGATGATTGGGGTACCGCTGTGAACGTTCAAGCTATGGTGTTCGGTAATATGGGTGACAACTCCGCCACAGGCGTTGCTTTCACGCGTAACCCGGCTACTGGTGACAATCAGTTCTATGGCGAATGGCTCATCAACGCTCAAGGCGAAGACGTGGTTGCCGGTATTCGTACTCCGAACCCGTTGAATGACGAAACGAAGAATGAACAGAACAAGATGATGCATTCCATGCAGGAACTGATGCCCGAAACCTATAAGGAACTTTGCGACATCCGTGCCATCCTTGAAAAGAACTATCACGATATGCTCGATATCGAGTTCACTATCCAGGAAAGCAAGCTCTATATGCTTCAATGTCGTGTGGGTAAACGTACTGGAATCGCTGCTTTGAATATGGCTCTCGATATGTTGCACGAAGGTCTTATTGACGACAAGGAAGTCGTTATGCGCCTCCTTCCTGCTCAAATGGATGAACTCCTTCACCCAATTTTGGAAGCTGACGATGAAAAGAAACACGCTGTTATCGCAAAAGGTCTGCCTGCAGGTCCTGGCGGTGCCGTCGGCGTAATCGCTCTCGATAGCGAAACTTCCAAAGAATATACCGCAAAGAAAATCAAAAACATTCTCGTCCGTGAAGAAACCAACCCGGAAGACGTTGAAGGTATGCGTTCCGCAGACGGCATCCTCACCGCTCGTGGCGGTATGACCTCTCACGCCGCCCTCGTGGCTCGTGGTTGGGGTAAATGCTGTATCGTAGGTTGCGACGCCGTGAAGATCGATATGGAAGCCCGCACCGTGACAATCGACGGTAAGACTTTCAAAGAAGGCGACACCCTCGCTTTGAACGGCGCCAAGGGCTATGTCTATGGCGAAGCTGTCAAGATGATTGACTCTTCTGAAAATCCTCGCTTCCAAGAATTCATGTCTATCGTGGCTAAGTACCAAGGTATGGGCGTTCGTACCAACGCTGATACTCCGGAAGATGCACAAAACGCTGTCAACTTCGGCGCTGAAGGTATCGGCTTGTTCCGTATCGAACACATGTTCTACGG
>JAZRYC010000093.1:0-4083 GCA_045600525.1 Bacteroidales bacterium | reverse complement strand
TACAACGACACTTGTAGTCCCACTACGGTTGACCTTTCTGCGTACAAACATGCCCGCAAGGTACGAATTTTCGGGCTTGCGTCACCCGCGTCACCATCTTGATTTTTAAACAATATTGTTTTTTAGCAAGTTACAAACATTAAAAAAAACAGCTGTCAAAGTCAGGAAATATCATTGTACCATCAACATCTTTATACCAATTGCCAATCTGCTCATTCCCTTGCCTGACCATAGTGGTAGTCACATCATTGCCATTGCAGGATCCGCTTGATGAGCTGCACGAAAACGAACCATATCCCCAAAGCATGTCGATGGGATCGTTGCTGGAATAGGTGGTGTGCTTTATTGGATTGCACGGCGGTGCCACGTTGGGGTTGCCAAAAGGCTGGTTCGACCATCCCGTAGGGTCAACATAGCGCAGCGGGTTGTGCGAACAGTAGGCGTAGCGGTTGAAGCCCTGGGCGCTGGTCGGGTCCTGCACGTAGGCATCCACTGAGAGGAAGGTGGACATCATGGGGTCGTACATGCGATATTCATTAACTTTTCTCTTGAAAGAAAAGTTACAAAAGTTCAAGGACGGGCTAATGGGCCTCCACGCATGGCAGGCGCTGCTCCCTATCCCGTCCATGCCCAACGCGCCCACCCCGGTCGAGGTTGGGCATTCCCAGTCGTTGAGGTAGTGGTGATATGTGAAGTCCGCAGCCATGATTTAATGGTATTGACGCTGCAAAGTTATAACGTGGAAAGCAATTTGCCAAGAGGTTGGGTGTTTTTTTAGAAACAAATCTTTCACAAATCTCAAACAAATAAGGACGCAATAAAAGTCAGGATGGCTTATCGCCAACAAATCTTCACTTTGTTCGCGATGACGCGAAGCGGCTGTCAGGCTGGGGGTAGTGGCAGGGGTTCCGCATGGCTCCACCGCCTGCTGAATGTCTGTCGTCCCTACAGGACTTTGCGAAGCCCCGTAGGGGCGACAGAGGTTTAGCAGTGCACTTGGGTCATAGCTAACAGAAACTACAGTTCCTTTGACATCTCTTCAAACACCTCTTGATAGCTCGGTGGCTTTTTGTGGAAACTCTCAAGAACCCTGTCGAAATACCACTTGTGTTCTGGCGGAACACAATCGTAACCGTAGGACATGAATTCAAAATTCACTGTTTTCCAACATAACCCGTTTTCATCAACGCCTTCGGTTATGGTCGTCTCTGGCACGAAGAAAGTTTCACCTTCAAATCCACACTGTATTCTCATAACAGCATTCATTATCCTTTGTTGAAGGTCAGAATTGGTTGAACCATTTTGTTCGTCGCTAATCCAAATTACAGCACCATCGTTGTATGCAAAAAATGCTTTTGTATCTGGACTAAAATTCAAGATGTTAGGATTAAGTTTGCTCGGAACGGTTATTTCTACAGTGTCGCTCTTCGGCAAAAACGTAGGACCTTCGTAACAAAAGAAGCTTACTATATCTTGAGTTATTGGAATGGCCTTTGTTTCAAGTATTCCATATAATTCAACATATTTGCTTTCTTTAGACGCATTTGCCTCAATGTTATTTCTCCACGTTGAACATGATATACAGAATAACACCAAGCAAACGATATATTTGATAAAAGTTTTCATTTTATATAGCGATTTTTGTAAATGGGATAATTATTGTTGTCAACCACCTTATACCAAGGTCCATCCATTTTTCCAACATCACGAATGAAACTAGCCCCTTTACCAGAATAATAGGTTTGGATTGGGATTCCCATGTTAATTGCAATAATATTAGACTGGTAACATGCACTCCATTCGTTATATTTTAATCCACTATTGTCTGGACATCCATCATCCATAAGACCATAAGAAGCATCATACGCATGACAAAGCTCGTGAGTTAGGACAAATGTCGAATTTTGCACACAACCATCAATAGACATATATTCCTGATTCCTATTCCATTGAATTGTTCCTCCAGTTCCACAATCATATTCATGTAAAGATAAAAACATATCTGTAGCGCCATTCTCTTCCCATACATTAGCGTGCAGACAATGATACCCAGAAAAACGATCGTCGGGAATAAACTCACTTGATCCTTCACTTATATCAACAATAAGGAATACGAATTTTGAATTTGACGATAGAGAAGAAATAAGAGTTTTCCCTTCCTCGCCTCCATTTGAAAATATGTCGTTCAACGAATTTACGGCATCTTTTGTGAATTGGTCATTCCCTTTATATGTCATTCCAGGCGAATACTTAGTCTTAGAGCCGTCATTGCCGACGATGGTTATTCCTCCTCCGCCTTTCTGATCGTTGGCTTCCATCCAGAGGATGTCGGGGTTGGGGATGTCTGGAAGTTGGTGCATGCCGAGGTCACGAGGCTCCAAAGGGGAGTTCCATTGGCATTCGTAAGGTCCTTGCGCAGGTGTGCCCGTATGCCAGCCTTGGCAGTACCATCCCGTCGGGTCGGTGTAGCGCAGCGGGTTGTTCAGGCAGTAGGCGTAGCGGTTGAAGTTCTGCGAGTTGTCGGGGCTTTGCACGTAGGCATCCACCGAGAGGAACGACGACATCACTGGGTCGTACATGCGGCCGTTCATGTTGATGAGGCCAAATGCGTAAAGGTGTTCGTGTCCGGTGAAGCCGCGGTCGAACATCGGCGTCTCATGCTCTTCTCCTTCCATGTAATTCACCCACGTCTCAGGGTCGCGGAGGTTGCCCCAGGCGTCGAAGGAGAGTTCCTGCTCCACGTTGCCTTGGGCATCGGTGATGGTCGACCAACTGCCTAAGTGGTCCTTGAGGATGTAATGGCGATATGTGAAGCCTGTGGCCATGCTTGCCTGTTTTTGATGCTGCAAAGTTAGGTGGTGGGAAGCAAAATGTCAAGTGGATGAATGGATTTTTTTTGTTGGTGTGCTGCAAGATGCAAAAAAGGTTGGCTCCCCCATGAGCCAACCTTTTTGATGGATAAACTACAAGCCTAATGCATGTAAAAGCGAACTTAACAGAATTGGAAAAACAAATAGGAAAATCATTATAACAAACACCATCCAACTCTTAAACCATTTGTTAGCTTTATGATTTGAATATTTTTCTTGTAAGACTTCAATTCTTGATTTATAATATCGATAATTTATTAGATAAGTAATGAACATTGCAGAAAAAAAGATTATTACAACAATAGTTCTATTTTGAGGTTGCCATTGTGGAATCACAATTCTTGCTACCATCGCAACGCAATATGCAACTAAAAGTTCCATTCCGCTTAAGAACAAAGAAGCGGACGAGCACGGATTGGTGTTCCATTTCTGTCTGCTATATTGTTCATGCAATTTGTAAAAAATATAATCGGTAATCATAATGAGTTAGAATTTATGTCTCCATTCTATTGTATTATCAAGATGCTCTCCAATGGTTTTACCAGTCCATCTCCAAGAAATGTAATCGGAAGCTAAAAATACACCACCAGCAATCCAGCCCACAGGACTTGAGACGAAAAGATAACCTAAGCCAAGACTGATGATGGCTCCTCCTGCATTATAAATATCCGAAGGACTAATTTCTCTTGATATTAAAATGTCAGCACTACACAATCCTAATCCAGCCCAACCTAAAACATCTCCTGTTTTCCCAAGCGTTTCAACTACATCTTTCCCAATCTTAACACCGCTGAGATTCTTAGGTGCCAAACCTTTTGAGCGAAGGTTTTGACACATCTCATCAACTACTTTCATATTCTTAGGATTGTCGAAATCCCATTTCACATAGCCAGCGACAAGTCCTGTACTAGAAGTAATATGATTTGTGGTAGAAATGACATTTTGAATCTTAATCTGAATAGGATTCCCATTTCCACATCCGCCTCCGCCGCCAGCTCCTCCACTACCGTTTGAGTTGTGGGAAACGGTTGGATAGTAATATGATGGGTCGCTGTATGTGGTGCCTTGGCCGTGGGTCGAGGGCACATCGCTGAACAAGCGTTTCCAGTTGTCCCAGCAATACACGCCACCAACGCCATTATAGGAATACCCTATGCTGCAGCGGCCATCATCGTATCTTGTAAAGGTGTCTTGATAGACTACAAGTCCAGAG
>JAZRYC010000092.1:0-4746 GCA_045600525.1 Bacteroidales bacterium | reverse complement strand
TATATTCTACTACGTGTACAGGTATAGTGGAAAACACACTGGTTGATGGCAAATGGAATGTCAAAGCCAATAAAATAGATGGCGTAACCACCACTCAGACTGTCGTTCTCAAAGCTTCGGTTGCTGCACAAAATGGTTATGCTGCTGCGGAAGATTACTTTACTCTATCAATTTCAGATAAAGCGTCCCAAACCATTATATGGCCTTCTGAGGCGGCTCTGCAATGGTTGACGGTTGGTGATAATAATACCACCGTTTTGGATGCTTATGCTTCATGTGCAACCGGACTGACTTCAGGTATAATCTCTTACGAGATTGTAAGTGGCAATGATAAAGTTCGCATAAGTGGAAATACCTTGATTGCAGATGCCAAAGGTACAGCAGAAATAAAAGCAACAGCATCTGAATCTGCGGATTGTGTGGTAACTTCTGTCACCAAAACAATTGTTGTCAATCCCAAAAGCGTATGTGAAAGAACACCATATTCATCAACAACAGAAAAAACGATGACCTACACGATTTCCGGTCAGGACCCTGAATATAATCAAGCGATATATGAGTATGATAGCGATCATCCCAGTAAGAAAATAGCTTTCACATTCAAATCAGGTAGTGAAAAAATAAAAGTGGTCGTAGTGGGATGTACATCGTCCTCTTCTTCTCAAGTTGTTAACTTGGGTGAAATCCCGTTGGTATCTGCAAATTCTTCAGCAACCGGATCGTTTGATGTGTTGCCTACAATGCGTTGCTTCAAATTCCATATTGAACCGACAGATGATCTCAATAGGAAGAATCTTTCCGGGTCTGTTAGTGGTGTGTCCTTAACATATCCTGTCTCGTTATCTTCTACCGCCAACCATACTACTCAAAATTTCGACTTGGATATCTACGAGGATGGACAGGACAACATTGGCAGTTTTGTGGTTAATTATTCCAACCAGCCTTCCTTGATTGTTTCATCCAGCAATCCGAATGTGCAAATTACCAATCCGAGCGATGGTGTTATCGGTATGGGGATGTGCGGAACGGATGGTTCCTACACAGTTCGGTATAAGGTGCTTCCACGCAATGAGGAGGTAACTGATGAAGAAGCAGTTATTACTGTCAAAAATGCGGATGCTGATGCTCCGGAAGATGAAACGGAAAGAGCAGCCAATACGATTACGGTTCCTGTGAAAATTAGTGTTTCGGTAGGTAACCCATATTATTTTGTAGGTTCAACCGATTCCGATTGGGATAAACCTGCTAACTGGCGTGTAGGTAGCCAATCCGGTTCTGTTGCAACAAGTATTCCTATTCAAAGTAACCCGGTATTCATTTGTGCAGAAGCCAATCTGTCCTCCAAGAAAGATGTTTATAGCCTTAATATGGAAACCGATGGAAAACTGACAATTGCTCCTTCGGGTGGACTTTCTATTCATTCCAAAACTATTTCGGGAACTTCTGAATCCAACCTTATTTTGGCTGCTTCTAAAGAGTTGGGAACCGGTTATCTGCGTGCATTTAATGGAACCAATGCACCTAAGGCTACTGTCCAAATGTTCAGTAAAGCCTATTACAATCAGGCAACTGCTGATGCCACGGCCAATGATGCTGCCTTCCAATATATCGGTTGCCCGATTAATGCAATAGAAACGACAGCAGAACATTTGTTCTACAAGTGCTGGTTATACAGGTGGGATAAAGCAGCAAATGACTGGGGTAAAACGGGAAACAGTTACCAAATGGTGCCGTTTGAAGGCTATGCCTTTACACAGCCGCATTCTGCTGATGGTATGACTATTTCATATTCGGGTAATTTATACCCATTCGAGACAAAGTCAGTAAGTGTTGACAGAAATAGTATATCTGAAAGTGACTTTATGTGTGTAGCAAATAGTTTTGTTGCTCCTATTGATATTACAAAGTTCCAATTAACGGACTTTGTAAATCTGGAACAGGAAATATACATATTTAACACCGGATCGTATAATGCTTACGATGGTATTTATGGCGAAAGTGGTTCACCAAATGAAGAAATTTTCACTCCCGGTCAGTATATTACTATTCCTGTTGGTTCTGCTTCTGCTTTTGCCGGACTTCCTTTGGTTATTCCTTCTATGCAGGGTTTCTTTGTGAAATTGCTTGATGGAAAAACACACGGTTCATTGGTGTTGGATTATGACCGTTTGGTATGGAAAGGTGGTGAGATTATGTCCAATCTCCCGATGTTTGCTCCATCGCGCCGTAGGGCTGCGGCCGCTGTTACAGAAGATGATCTCTCATCTCGTGTATTGATGATAGTTAATGGTGCCAATCGCAACGATTATCTCTGCCTCCTGGAGTCCGACCGCTTTACCAAGGATTACGATAATGGTTATGACGGACGTAAGGAAATGGGCTCTGTCGGTAACCATCAGATATATACCAACGAGTCTGCCGGTCAGTTGATGGTTTCCGCTACCAACGAAATGCCGGGTACAATGATTGGTTTTGCAGCGCCTGCTATGACTCGAAACGACCAACCATTTGACACAACCATCACTTATTCCATTACTTTCTATTATACACTCGGTGCGGAGTACTATCTCCACGATAATGTAACAGGAGAAGAAGTGGCTATGGTGGCAGGCAATACATTAACCTTTACGGCTGTTTCCAATACCAAGAACGATGCTCGATTCACTATCATGCGTGAGCCAAAGGCAACTACTTCGATTTCCGACCTTACGGCTTCAGAATCCGATATCCGCCTTTGGACAGCTAACGACAATCTGTATGTTTCCGTTCCGGATGATGCTTGCCGCACACTCCGCATATTTGACATGCAAGGACACCAGATTATTGAGCAGAACTTCCGTGGCGCATTCATGTCTTCGCTCTCTATGCTCCCGCAAGGTGTATATATGGCTACGATTGGTGATCAAACTCTCAAATTCTCGAAATGATGAAAAAAATATATTGTTTATTGGTTGCGTTCGCCTTTGCAACGCTTAGTGTGATGGCTCAGCTTGATTTTTCGTCATCATTGGATAATCAGTTTGAAACGGGTTCACCATTTTCATCTACCGACAATTCTCCCTCATTTGCTTCTCCTTCAGTAGGTGTGTCTTCATTGAGTGGTTCCTCTCTAGGCAATACTTCTATGACTTTTCGCTCAGCCTATCTGGATAACAATCTCACTTTGGCTGCTCCATTTGAGGGTATGAACCAGAGCAATGCCATGATTGTTCCGCCACCACCACCGGGTGCCGACCCTGATGACCAACTGCCTATTGGTGATGTTCCGTTCGGCTTTATGGCTCTTTTATCCATTGGTTTTGTCCTTGTCGCCCGTCGTCGCCAGAGTTGTTAATCCATCCCATCCGCTCTGCGGATAGATATATTTCCAGCAGCCGCCTTCGGGCGGTTGCTTGTTGTTTGAATTTTATGGACAATGGATAAACAATATCGGTGAGTATCGGTGAAAGAGGGTGAATAGCGGTGGTTAGGGTGCCATTGGCTACCTTCTTGGGTGTAAATATCTAAATAATGAAATGTGTAAATCCTTCGTGATATTCTCCTGTTTTTGTCATTCTGTTGCGGTGAACAAATATGTTGTTCTTTGTCGCTATAGTAGCCGTCAGGCGCATCGTAGGGCTTTGCCCGAATAGTAGTGCAACGAATAGTAGCGAAGCGAATAGTAGGCTTTCAGCCCGATTTTTTTTCAAAAATTTGTGTAAGTCGAAAAAAACCATTACCTTTGCCTGCTAATTATGAATGCTATCGAGAATATAGGATCCTATTTCCTTCTTATGGGGCGCGTGTTCCGTATGCCCGACCGTCAACGCATGTATTGGCGGCAGTTCTCCCACGAACTGGAGAAGCAGGGACTGCAGTCCATCCTGATTACACTTATCGTCAGTGTCTTCATGGGTGCCATCATGACCATGCAGACCAAATTAAACACTTCCAATCCGTTGTTGCCTGCCTACACTACGGGACTCGTCACACGAGATTGTATTCTGCTGGAGTTTTCGTCCACCATCCTCTGCCTGCTGTTGGCCGGCAAAGTGGGCAGTAACATCGCCTCGGAAATCGGCACCATGCGCATAACGGAGCAGATAGACGCGCTGGAAATAATGGGTGTCAATTCCGCCAACTACCTAATCCTGCCCAAAATAGTCGCTTTTATGGTGATGATGCCGTTGCTGGTAACTCTGTCCATGGCTACCGGACTGCTGGGCGGTTATGCCATCAGCAGCGTTACGGACATCATGACCGTGGATGAGTATCTGCTGGGTATTCAGTATGCCTTCATCCCCTTTTATGTTTGGTACTCGTTCATCAAGACGATAATCTTCGCTTTCATCATAGCCAGTATGTCCAGTTACTACGGCTACTACGCCTACGGAGGCGCTCTGGAAGTAGGACGAGCGAGCACGAAGGCTGTTGTCAATTCCAGCATTGTTATCCTGCTGATGGATGTAGTCTTAACCAATTTGATGTTGAACTAATGATTAAGGTAAGAAATATTGTCAAGAGTTTCGATGGCGTGCAGGTTCTGCGCGATATATCGGCGGACTTTCGGGACGGGCAGGTCAACATGATTATCGGTCAGTCCGGCTCGGGTAAGACGGTGTTGATGAAAAGTCTTATCGGACTTCACAAAGTGGACAGCGGGGAGATTGTGTTTGACCGCAAAGCCTCTTCTTCAAACGACACCACACTGGATATCACTCATGCCAAAGAACAGGAAATCCGTATGCTTCATCGCGAAGTGGGTAT
>JAZRYC010000091.1:0-11255 GCA_045600525.1 Bacteroidales bacterium | reverse complement strand
CTGTCGCTTTCCGCATATACCGTGATACCGTTCAACCATTTTGACGAAGTGAACAAACGGGCACTGGTATCTATGGAAAGTACCTGTTGGATATACTCGCGACTGACGGGAAGATCGGACTCGTCAATGGCAATATGATGTTCCTGACGCAGTTTGAGGGCCCGTTCCGACAAAAACTCCTCAGGCCTACTAACCGAATAGCCACAATGTTCCTTATCAGAAAAGGCGATCCAATATTTGGCCGGACATTGTGCATGTAGGAAGGCTATTCCCAAATACAGCCACAATACAACAATTACAATTTTCTTCATATTCAAAAAAAGCGTGCAAAAATACGAAAAGTTGCGATAATCTTCATTTACAAGTGTCATTCACCCAGTACCGCTCCGATTATTAACAATCAATTGTTTATTCCAAAAAAAAGATTACTTTTGCAGTCTTTGTGGCTAAATGTGCGCACAATATCGCACTCTCTCCCATAAACAAATAGTAATCAAAAAAATACGACAAACAAAACATCGAAACAACGATTATATGAGAAAAGATTCCTTCGTAACGGTCATGACTAAAGTTTCTTTTTTTGTCATCTTCGCAGGCAGCATTGCCATGCTGACTAGTTGTCATAACAACAAGGGCGATGCCGATGCCTACGGGGTGTGCGAAGCAACCGAAATCATCATTTCCGCAGAAAGCAATGGCAAAATGTTGGACTTCAACATTGAGGAGGGACAGGTTTATGAAGCCGGCGCCAGTCTTGGGTGCCTTGACACCTTCCAGACCTATTTACAAATCAAGCAATTGGAATCTTCTATCAATGCCATGTTGGCTCGTCGTCCGGATGCCGGTTCCCAAATGCGTGTTTTGGAGGACAAATTAGCCACGTTGAACAAGGAGAAACAGCGCGTGCACAACCTCATTGAAGCTAATGCCGCTTCAACAAAGCAGTTAGATGACATTCAGGCTGAAATCAACATCACCAAGAGTCAGATTGCCGCCACCAAGTCCACCCTATCCACTCAGGACCAGTCCCTTTTGGAAGAAGTGGAAGCCATGCGATTCCAGCTTCAGCAGTTGCAGCACGTTTTAGAGAGCTGCCACATCAAAGCGCCGATCACGGGAACCATCATCAACAAATACGTAGAAGAAAACGAATTGGCCTATCAGGGAAAGCCGTTGTTCAAAATGGCTGACCTCGACAATATGTTCATCAAAGTCTATATCACCGAGGATGCGCTTGCCTCTGTCAAGCTCAACCAGAAGGCCATTGTTCGTTTAGACAACAAAAACGGGCAGCCCATCAAACTGGAAGGCACCGTATCATGGATTTCGCCCAAGGCTGAATTCACCCCGAAGATGATACAGACCAAGGAAGAACGGGTAAACCTCGTTTATGCCGTCAAAGTATCCTTCAAGAACGACGGTTCCGCCAAAATCGGCATGCCCGGCGACGTGATATTCAAATAACATCAATCCAGACAAGCACGGATGGAGGCAATCAACATACAGGGTGTAAACAAAGTATATGGCGGAAAGGTGCGTGCCTTGAACGACATCAACCTTTCTGTGGAAGAAGGCGAAGTGTTCGGCCTGGTCGGCCCCGATGGTGCCGGAAAGTCCACTCTTTTCAACATCCTCACCACCCTACTGCTTCCCGACTCCGGCCAGATTCGGATGCACAACATGGACGTTACCGAGGACTACAAGTCCGTCCGCCAAATCATCGGCTACCTACCGGGTACCTTTTCCCTCTATCCCGACCTCAGTGTGCAGGAGAACCTGGACTTCTTCGCCGTAATGTACAAGAGCAGCATTGAAGAAAACATGGGCATCATCGAGCCCATCTGGAAGCAGATTTCTCCCTTCAAAGACCGCAAGGCTGGCAAGTTATCGGGTGGTATGAAGCAGAAACTGGCACTCTGCTGTGCCCTCATCCACCGACCGAAGATTCTTTTCCTGGATGAGCCCACCACCGGTGTGGACCCTGTATCACGAAAGGAATTCTGGGACATCTTAAAGTCCATTCGCCAGCACGGCATCACCGTGGTCGTTTCCACCCCTTACATGGATGAAGCCACGCGTTGCGACCGCATCGCCATGATTCAAAACGGCAGCATCATCGGCGTAAACACGCCCGATGCCTTTATTCAGAATTTCAAAGGAAAACTCTATACCTTCAAGAGCCAAGACATCTTCTCCCTGCTCAAAGCCATGGAGGAATGTCCGCTCAACTGCAACTACTATCCCTACGGGGAACACTGCCATATTGCCTTCTACGACGACCCAGCCACCGCCTTACCCCTGTTTGAGGACTTCTTACAGAAACAGGGCTTGGAACATGAAAAAATCGCCTCCATTGACCCGTCTGTTGAAGACTGTTTTATTGAAATCGTACAACGGAGGTGAGGAGTTTCAGGTTTCAGGTTTCAAGTTTCAGGTTTCAGCATCTTAACGACTTAACATCTCCCAGTTTTCAAATCACCAAATAAAAAATCAGCCCGTGTATAGCATAGAAGCGAACCAACTAACCAAGCAATTCGGCACCTTCACAGCCGTGGACCACATCTGTTTTCAGGTGAAGGAAGGTGAAATATTTGGTTTTCTCGGAGCCAACGGTGCGGGCAAGACCACCGCGATCAAGATGATGAGCGGACTACTATTGCCCACCTCGGGCACGGCGACGATTGCAGGATATGACATTCTCACGCAGTCAAAACTCATCAAAAAGAGCATCGGCTACATGAGTCAGCGATTCTCATTGTATGGCGACCTCACGGTGTTTGAGAACATGCAGTTGTTCGGCACCATCTATGGTATTCCTCGACACGAGTTAAAGGACCGAATCATGAACTCCCTGCGCGAGTTGGACATGGACAATCAGGCCAACACCTTAGTGGATTCCATCCCGTTGGGGTGGAAGCAGAAACTGGCGTTTGCAACAGCCATCCTGCATCGGCCCAAGATCGTATTCCTTGACGAACCCACCTCAGGAGTGGATCCCATTGTTCGCCGCGAGTTTTGGAAATTGATTTATCTTGCTGCCTCCAAAGGAGTTACCATATTGGTAACCACACACTACATGGACGAAGCCGAATATTGCAACCGTATTTCCATTATGGCAGAGGGACAGATTAAGCTCATCGGCACTCCTGAAGAACTGAAACAGCAGATGGGAGTGAATACCATAAACGACGTTTTTGTTCAATTCGTTAAAAGATAAAGCCGGAAGATGAAAGAGTTGCGCATGATATTAAAAAAGGAGTTCATCCACATCATCCGGGATAAAATCACCCTGGCATTGGTGTTGGCTATGCCCATTGCATTGGTACTTCTCTTCGGTTTTACCATCAGCACCGATATTCGGAATGCGAAAATATCCGTGCTTGACCAGGCCAAAGACACCCAATCGAAGCTATTGGTTGATAAAATCACGGCCTCAGGGTATTTCCAAATCGTATCCTATCCTGAGAACGAAGTGGAGATAGACAACGACTTCAAGAACAAGAACATCAAATTGGCGATTATTATTCCGTCAAATTTTGAGGAATCCCTATCCAAGGAACACACAACCACTCTGCAGGTTATCAACGACGTATCCGACCTAAACGTAGCCTCTATTTTGAACAACTATGTTCGCGCAGTGGTGCAAAATTTCACAGAGGACTACAACAACAGCAACGCCAGCACGGGATTTGACATTACAACCAAGATGCTGTACAATCCGGAATCCAACAGCGTTTACATGTTTGTTCCGGGCATCATCACCCTCATTATGGTCTTGGTAACGGCCTTAATGAGTTCCATCACTTTGGCACGAGAAAAGGAAACGGGAACCATGCGAATGCTGCTCATCACACCAGTCAAGAAATTACACATCATCATAGGGAAGGTAATTCCCTACATGCTCATCTCCTTCATCGGCACCATCGCCATTTTGACGATCAGCGTATTCGTATTCAAGATGCCCATCAACGGCAGTCTGCTCATGTTGTTGTTCCTTTGCGTCATCTTCATGCTGACAGCCGCTTCCTTCGGCTTGCTGATTTCATCTATCAGCAGGACGCAGGTGGATGCCATGATGATCACCATGATGGGACTTTTCCTCCCCACCGTGTTGCTGTCGGGATTCCTATTCCCACTTAACAGTATGCCGATGATATTTCAAGTACTGGCCAATGTATTTCCCGCCAAATGGTTCATTCTTGCCATCAAGGACGTTATGATTAAAGGTTCCGGATTCTTCGATATCTGGTTCTACCTGATGATTCTGTTCGTCATGGCCGTCGTATTCATCATTTTCAGTCTAACCCGATTAGATAAAAGAAATTAGCCATGAGAATCATTTTGATGTTAATAAAGAAAGAGTTCCTGCAGGTATTTAGGAATCCCCTGTTGCTCAGCATCCTCGTGGTGGCTCCATTGGTGGAATTCATGATTTTCCCATTCTGTGCCGACTATGAAATCAAGGTTTTGGACATTGCCTTCATCGACAACGACCATTCCCAGATATCCAAGGACATCATAAACAAGTTTAATTCTTCTGACATATTTGTTTCACACGGCGTATTAGACAACAAATCCAAGGCTGATGTCATGATGAAGCATGACGAAATCGACATTCTCATTGAAATCCCCCATCATTTTGAACAGGACCTATTCAACAATCAGGACACGCGCATAGCCATCACAGCGAATGCCATCAACAGCGTGAAGGCGGGTATTGGCACTGGTTACGCCCAAGAAATCATTGGCAGCTATATGCAGGATTTCGCCGCTGCCAACGGTTCTGGCAACCTCCAGGCCATAGCCGCGCAAATCCAGAAGAAACAGGCAGAGGCACTACGTCAGCAGCAACTACAGCGGAAGGGGGAACGACGTCAAATGTTCCTATCGCTGGATGATGCCCCCACGGTTTACGCTCCCGCATCCAAAGTCGGCATATCCAACATCTACTGGTACAATGAGCAGATGAACTATAAGAACCTCATTGTTCCCGGCATCCTCGTCATCCTAGTCACCCTCATCGGCTGCTACGTCACGGCGTTGAACCTCGTACGTGAGAAAGAGATCGGCACCATTGAACAGGTTAACGTCACCCCGATAAAGCGTTGGCAGTTCCTCATCGGAAAGATGATTCCCTTCTGGCTGCTCGGCATGACCGAATTCATTGCCGGCCTGCTCATCATGAAATTCGTTTTCGGTATATCCGTACAGGGAAGCGTACTTCTTTTGTTAGGAATTACTGCAATATATCTACTTGTAATGCTTGGACTTGGGTTCTTCATCTCAAGTGTTTCTGAAAATCAACTACAATCCATGTTCATCGTGTTGTTCCTCTTCATCGTGTTCGTTTTGCTGAGTGGTGTGTTCACCCCCACAGAGGGAATGCCTGAATGGGCCCACAAGATCAACTATCTGAATCCGATGTCCTTCTATATTGAGGTCATCAAAAAAATCATCCTCAAGGGAAGTGCCTTTATCAGTGTGCAGACGGAGACCATTGTACTTTCCGTTATGGCGGTAATCATCAACACCGGCGCCATCTTGAGCTATCGAGAAGCAAGTAAATAAATAGAACAAACAATTAATTATTAATATAAAATGTTCATTATGAAAAAGATTGTCTTTTTAATTTGCAGCCTATTAGCCTTATACGGGTTCACACAGGCACAGACGACCTACACGTTCAGCAATTATCCGGCAGGAGTACAATATGCTGAAAACGAGGTTCATGTTTTAGACGAGGACGTGACATTATACACCACACAATGTCATTTCACCAGCCAAATCCGCGTCTATTCCAGTAATTCCCACAATGGATTCTTCTACTCCAGTGAACTTCCATTGTACATTGAATCCCTGACCTTCTACATGGGATACAACGATGATGTGGTGAACATTTACGGTAGTACGGATGGTTCAACATGGTCATTGGTGGGAAGTACTCCCGTTTCTTCCAGCTATAGCAACTGTACGATAAACTTTGGCAACAACAACTTCAATTACTTTAAATTCGATGTTGCTGGATCGAACCAAATACGTGTTACCAGTATGACCATCAACTATAAGTCCACCGGTCCGGGCAACGTAGCCCAAATGCCGACCTTCGATCCTGCTCCTGGTGTTATCCAAACACCTACCGATATTACCATCGCTTGTGGCACCAATGGTTCCTCCATCTACTACACTACAGATGGCAGTACTCCCGACAACACCTCCACGCTCTATACAGAGCCCATCCATATTACTCAAAGCACAACGATCAAAGCCATTGCCTATGCCAATGGCTACAATCACAGTCCCATAGCCACCGCTACTTATCTGATTCCGGTCACCTATCCAAACATTGCTGCTTTCAAATCTGCATTCACAAACACCAGCACCCAGCCCTGCCTTATCGACAATGACATAACCGTTGTTTATAGTAAGACCATCAACAATCAAACATATAATCAAACATATACCTACGTCAAAGATGAAACAGCCGGCCTGCTCATATATGAAACCACGCCCAATACTATTACCAACACCTATCAGGAAGGTGACATTATTGAAGGCGGAATATATGGCACGTTTTCTCTTTTCAATGATCAGATTGAATTTTTACCCTTAGAAGACCCCGCCCCTGCATCAAATAACGAAGGAGCCGTGACGCCCATCATTATAACCATGGATGAACTATATAGCAACTATGCACAATATGATGCCCAACTAGTCACTTTGGAACACGTTTCAGCAAATCAGGCTATAAGCTTCGGCTTAGGCCTACTTGGTGACAGTCAATCAATCAGACAAGGAGACAATGTTATACATATTTACAATCGTTTTTACAGTTTGGATACTTCCTTTTCATATGGAGATGTTTTTGACATAACCGGATTTATTGGTATACACAACTCTTCCATCCAAATTCAACCTCGTGGCAACTTCGACATCGGGACCAGCGTTCCCCGGCCGGCACTCAGCATAATTGCACCCGAAGATGGCGCCAACATGTCCACCTTGGATACGTTGACTATTGATATCGACATTCAGAACTTCGAACTTGGCACGGACGGACTTCTTAAAATAGAATGTCCTATGTTGGCCGCAGCTGGCATGGAAAGTCCGCTTTATCTGGATGCAACATCCTACGAATACTTTGTCGGCCAAGTGCTTTCTCCCCTACCGGCAGGCACCTATACCGCCACCGTATCTTTGGTAGGCCTTGATTCTGCCGAGTTAAGTCGTCCCGTATCTGCAACCACAACCATCAGCATCGTAGCGCCCACTCTGCCCACTCCGGCAATTACCATCTCCGGCGATGAAGCAGACGCTGAGAACACCTATTATTTCACCGCGCTGGTAACCCTGACAGAAGCCCAGGAAGGCGCTGCCATCCACTATACGACTGACGGCACCACCCCGGACGAAAGTTCGCCCCTTTACACCGAACCTTTTAACGTTACCACGGGCTGCACCATCCAGGCTATTGCCACCATGCCCTACTATGCCAATAGTGACGTTGCCACGGCAACCATCATCATCGACACCCCCACTGTTGTCACTCCTACCTTCAATCCCACAGCCGGTATATATACCGACAGCATCGTTGTCAGCATCCTCTGCTCCGACGAAGATGCTTCCATCCGATATACGACCGATAGCACAGAGCCCACAGAGGAATCAGCTCTTTACGAAGCACCGATCACCATTAACAGTACCACAACCTTAACGGCAAAAGCTTTCAAAACAGACTGGCGCCCCTCTGCTCTGGCTGAAGCCACCTATACCATTGTGAACGAACCTATTTTGACAGTCTCTCCTGCTGCGCTCACGTTTAACAGCGAAAACCTCACCAGAGAGCTGACCGTCAGCGCCGCCTATATCAACACTCCTATCACGATCACTTGCAGCAATGCACATTTCACGCTTTCACAAGAAACTATTGCAGAAGCCAACGGCAACCACATTGTCACGGTTACTTTTGACGGCACAGAACCTGCCACAGGCATCGTTACCATCAGCGCCGACACCTTAAGTCTGGAAGTCACCTTGAATGCCACAGTGACATTACCCGCCCCGACCTTCACTCCAGAAGACAACACGGCAGACACCCTCATTTCCGTGGCCATTGCCTGCGAGAACGCCGATGCAGCCATCTATTATACCATCGACGGCACCGATCCTGACACCAACGCCACACAATATGCAGAACCCATCGTTTTAGACCAAGTAGGTGACTACACCGTAAAAGCCATTGCTTTTTTGAATGATTGGGACAACAGTGCCATTGCCACAGCCCATTACAACATTTACAGGATGACTGTTGAAACACCTGTTTTCACACCTGAGCCTAACACCTACGACACCTCTATTACCGTTGCCATCACCTGTGCAACCGAGAACAGCACCATTTACTACACCATCGACGGTACTGATCCTGATGAAAATGCCACTGTTTACAACGAGCCCATCAATCTGTCTGATGAAGGTATCTATACCATTAAGGCTATGGCTACCAGAAATAATTGGAACAACAGTGAAATTGCCACAGCCGAATATACCATAGATATAACGTATGACATAATTACCCCCAGCAGCGACACGATAGCCTACACCACCGGATTTGAGAGCGATGAGGGATTCACGGCAAGCACCACATACAACAACACTTCCGAATCCTATACAGGTACAGAAGGGCAACAATGGGCCACCTATTATGGGACTCCATCTACAACGGACCCCCTCGAGGGAAGTCAATCTATGCAAATGCGCTGGTATCTCAGCAGTCCTAGCAATTATGGCTACACTCGTATGGATTTTGACGTACACCACGCAACACGCATTCGGTTCAAGGCAAAATCCACAGGTAACCTTAACGCCATCGTATCCTACTCCACTGATGGAGGCAACACCTATACGGACTCTGTGTTCGCAATAACTTCAAACGCGCAGGATTACGAACTCGTTGTCAGCCGTACAGCCGCATATGATATCGTACGTTTCAAATTCAGCATTGCCGAATACAGTGGTTCAACCAACGCCGCAAGACTCATTATTGACAATGTCAATATCTTCAATTTTCCGAACGCAGTAGCACATAACACCAGCATGCCTGTCATCGCCCCGAATGCGGGTGTCGTATATGAGCCCACACAGGTAAGCATCAGCTGCGAAGACAGTAACGCCACCATTTACTACACACTTGACGGAACCACACCAAACGATAGCGCGACAATTTATACGGAGCCGTTCACTGTTGAAGCCACCACCACTGTGAAAGCGATTGCCTTCACAGAAGGCTTAAATCCCAGCAACATTGCCTCCGCCACCTACACCTTCCCTGTGGAAGTGCCCAACATCGCTGCCTTCAAAGCCGCCAACACTACAACCAACAACACTATTTACAAAATCACGGGCGATGTGACCTTTGTATTTGAAAGCGGCAGTAATCTATTCATTGAGGACAGCACTGCTGGATTGTTGATTTATGACAACCAGAACGTCATCAGTAACGAATACACGGAAGGCGACATCATCAAGGGAGGCGTCTATGGTAGTTTCAAACTTTACAATGGGTTAGCCGAAATGATTCCTTCTATCAGCATGGCGGAAGCCTCTGGCGAAACCACTCTCGTCACCCCCATCATGACCACCATTGACGAAGTAGGATCCAACTACACTCAATATGAATCCAGATTGGTACAATTGGAACAGGTCATCTTCACATTGGGCGGCGAATTTGACGATCATTCCGAATCCCAAGCTCTTGACATTGCCCAAGAGGACGCCGAAATGGTTGTATACAACAATTTCCTTTCTGTATCCATGAGCATTCCTGCTGATTACGAAGCCACTGTCATCGGATTCATCTCCCGTCACAACGAAGTCATTGAAATTATACCTCGAAACAACAACGACATTATAGGATTCAATGACGATTTTGACACCGTTGCCACCCCAGTTATTACCGTTAATCCGCTGACCAACAACATGGTTTCCATTGAACTATCCTGTGCCACGGAGGGGGCCACCATCCATTACACCATGGACGGCAGCACACCTGACACCAACAGTGAGACTTATACCGGTTCCTTCATTTGGAACAATGAAGTATTCACCATCAAAGCCATTGCCGTAAAACAGGGCATGACCAACAGCCCCGTTGCCTCCTATACGAACGATCCTGACGGTATTGAATCCTTCGAAAGCAGCTTTGAAGTATATCCTAACCCAACCCATCGTGCGCTCACATTGCATTATGCGCAAGGCAACATCGACCAAGTCTGCCTATATGACATTTATGGAAAAATGATCAGAAGCGACATGGTGGGCGATGCCACGGTCACCCTCGACCTGTCCACGCTGGCCACGGGCACCTACTTCCTACGCATCCATACGCCGGAAGGTATGGTTACCAAGAAGATTGTCAAACAATAGATCTTAGTTTATCATTCATATCAACGGACCGTTTACGCAACGGTCCGTTTTTTGTATGGAGCGAATCATACATAAAAGGTTACAAGTATTATGAATGATGCGGCTCATGTTTGTTTTTCGTCTCCAACTTTTGGAGCGAACTACCATTAACCAATATTTTGTACCTTTGCAATCAAAATTCACATAGACATGAAAAGACTTCTCCTCTGCACAATGTTGCTGCTGAGCACCCTCGTTTCCTTTGGGCAACAAAAATACACGTACGAATATGCCATCCGCGACACCGGCGCCCTAAAGATGGACTTATACGTTCCCGCGCATCAAAACGAGCACCATGCCTGTTTGGTTTTTGCCTATGGCGGTGGATTCATTTCCGGCTCACGCAACGACACCACGCAGGTGGCGCCCATTATGCGATGGGCGATGGAGCACGGATACGTATTTATCGCCTTCGACTATCGATTGGGATTGAAGGGTGAGAAAAATCTCTCTGTGTCTTCAGGCATTAAAAAGTTCCGGCAGGCCATCGACATAGCTGCCGAAGACCTACTCAGCTGTATAGACTATACGCTTAGAAACTTACTACAGGGGGCAGACTATACCATTGACCCGAACTACATCATCACGATGGGGAGCAGTGCCGGTGCCATCACCGTGTTGCAGGCCGACTATATGTTGTGCAATGGTGCGGAGGTCGCCAAGGTGCTGCCTGCCGACTTCCACTTCGCCGGCGTCATGTCCTTCTCAGGAGCCATCTTTTCACACAAGGGAAAAATCAAGTACACCACCCACTCGCCTGCCCCCACCCTACTATGCCACGGCACCATCGACCGCCT
>JAZRYC010000090.1:0-7681 GCA_045600525.1 Bacteroidales bacterium | reverse complement strand
TCAAAAAAGGTCAGTTTTTTTTATCTTTAGATGATTTCTATGAACGAACTATCCCTACTAGAAGAATTCATGGGAAACGATGCGAACTTCATTCCGTTGTTTTCCTTAGATGATGAGCAAAAACTCCGGAACGAACAGTTGCCAGAGGAAATCGCCCTGCTTCCCTTACGGAACACGCTGCTATTTCCGGGTATGGTCATCCCCATCAACGTGGGTCGGACAAAATCCATCCGCTTGGCACAGGAATTCTCCCATAATAGCGAGCCTATAGGCGTTGTGGCCCAGCGCACCAACGAAGTTGAGGAACCCACCTTAAAAGATCTATACCAAGTGGGCACCATGGCGCACATCCTCAAATATATCACCATGCCGGACGGTGGCGTGACCATCATCGTACAAGGCGTAAAATGCTTTGAAATTCAAGAGCTCACACAAACTGACCCATACTACAAATGCACCATTAAGCCATTCGTTACCAACGAATTCGAGCCAGCCATCACCAACCACAAGAACTTCCGTGCGCTGATATCCTCCATTCGAGACACCGCCACGCGCATGATCAAGCTCTCCCCGAACGTGCCGCGCGAAGCCTCCTTCGCCCTCAAAAATATTGAAAGTAACTCCTTCCTGATCAACTTTCTAACCACGAACCTGACCGTTCCCGTTGAAGAAAAACAGCACATCTTGGAAGAATCCGACATCGTTGAACGCGCCAAGCGACTGCTCAAGCTCCTTCACCGCGACCTGCAGATGATCGAACTCAAAAATCAAATCCAAGACAAGTCAAAGCAGGAATTAGACAAGCAGCAACGCGAATACTTCCTCAACCAGCAAATCAAAACTATCCAGGAAGAATTGGGAGGTTCTCCTTCTGAAAAAGACTACGCCTCTTTAAAAGAACGCGCCGCCAAGAAAAAATGGGGGAAGGAGACGAAAGAACTATTCAACAAAGAGTTGGAAAAACTCCAGCGCACCAATCCCATGGCTCCCGACTATTCGGTACAGCTCAACTATCTGGAACTGCTGGTTGATCTTCCATGGAACGAATACAGCAAAGACAACTTCGACCTATCCAAGGCTCGCAAGGTATTAGACAAGGACCACTATGGCCTGGAGAAAGTCAAAGAACGCATATTGGAATATTTGGCCGTACTCAAATTGAAGGGCGATATGAAATCTCCCATTCTCTGTTTGGCCGGTCCTCCGGGCGTAGGGAAGACCTCACTCGGGAAGTCCATTGCCGCCGCCATCGGAAGAAAGTATGTTCGGGTTTCCCTCGGCGGCCTCCGCGATGAATCCGAAATCCGCGGACACCGCAAAACCTACATCGGCGCCATGCCCGGCCGCATCATCCAAAACATGCGAAAGGCCGGTTACGCCAATCCGGTATTCGTATTAGACGAAATCGACAAGATAACGGGCATGAATGTACAAGGCGATCCCTCTGCCGCCCTGTTGGAAGTGATGGACCCTGAACAGAACAACGCTTTCTACGACAACTATCTGGAGACCTCCTTTGACCTATCTCACGTGCTTTTCATCGCCACCGCCAACAACCTCAACAACGTCCATCCCGCCCTACTCGACCGTATGGAGATCATAGACATTGCCGGCTACCTGGCTGAAGAAAAACTGGAAATCGCCAAACGTCATCTCGTTCCCAAGCAACTGAAGGAAAACGGACTGGACAAGAAACTCCTGCAGATTCCGGACAAGACCATTGAAAGTGTCATCAGCAATTACACCCGCGAGTCGGGAGTGCGCACACTGGAACGCACACTGGCGAAAATCATCCGCAAACGGGCCGCCCAATATGCCCAAGAAGGGAGCATGGAAAAGAAAGTGGGCATTACTGATCTCAAAGAAATTCTCGGATCACCGATCTTCCAAATCGAGAAGGCGTTTGACAATTCCGTGCCCGGCGTGGCCACTGGTTTGGCCTGGACTGCCGTAGGCGGCGAAATTCTCTTTGTGGAAGCCCTTACCAGCGCCGGGAAAGGCGAACTTACTATGACCGGCAGCCTGGGTGACGTGATGAAGGAATCAGTCACCATTGCCTACGAATACCTCAAGGCCCATTCGGAAGAATTCGGAATTGAGCCCGCCACCTTCGAGAAAAAGAAAGTTCACATTCACGTGCCCGAAGGTGCCACACCAAAAGACGGTCCATCGGCAGGCATCACCATCCTCACCGCACTCATTTCCGCCTTTACGGGGAAAACCCTCCGCGACAAGATTGCCATGACCGGCGAAATCACCCTGCGCGGAAAGTTGCTGCCCGTTGGCGGCATCAAGGAGAAAATTCTTGCAGCCAAACGCAGCGGCATTTACGACATTGTAATGTGCGCAGACAACAAAAAGGATATCGACGATATCAAAGAAAACTTTATCGACGGCATGCGATTCCACTACTTCTCATCCATGAAGGATGCGGTGGAATACAACTTTGGCCTTGATCGATAACATTGTCTAATAGCTATTTGAACTTTAAACCTTAAACTTTGAACTTCGACTGGGCAAAATATTTCGCCCATACCTAAAAAGATGGAAGACTTTCAATCGGCACTAATGGAACGCGAGGGGATTGAACAGCCCCTACAGGTAAATCCCAACCTTGTTCGACGCAAGCGCAGAGAACTCTCCATGGAGGACTACACCAACGGCATCCTCAAGGGGGACCGCGTCATATTGAGCCGTGCCATCACCCTGATTGAAAGTGCCAACCCGGAACATTTCGAGTTGGCGCAGGCTATTATAGAACAATGCCTACCCCATTCGGGAAACTCCCTGCGCATCGGCATCACCGGCGTGCCCGGTGTGGGAAAGAGTACCTTCATTGAAGCATTTGGCAAGCTGCTTACCGGTATGGGCCACAAGGTTGCCGTGTTAGCCATTGACCCGAGCAGCGAGCGCACCAAGGGAAGCATCCTGGGCGACAAAACGCGGATGGAATCCCTCTCCGTCGATCCTGACGCCTTCATCCGGCCTTCGCCCTCCGGCAGCACTTTAGGCGGCGTGGCCCGCAAGACCCGCGAAACCATCGTACTATGCGAAGCCGCCGGCTTTGATGTTATCATCGTGGAAACCGTCGGCGTAGGCCAATCCGAAACCGTCGTCAAGTCCATGGTTGATTTCTTCCTGCTGCTGATGCTGGCAGGAGCCGGCGACGAACTTCAGGGTATTAAACGCGGCATCATGGAAATGGCCGACGGCTTAGTCATCAACAAGGCCGACGGCGACAACAAAGCCAAGGCCGTGGGAGCGCAGGCCCAATACAGAATGGCCCTCAAACTGTTCCCCAAAAGCGAAAGCCAATGGGACGTTCCCGTCGAAGTATGCTCCGCCCTTGAAGGATTTGCCATCGACCAAGTCTGGAATATGATCCAACGCTATGAAGCTCTCACCAAAGGAAACGGATACTTTGAAAAGAATCGTACCGAACAGAACGTCAATATCTTCTATAACTGGATAAATTTCACATTGCAAAATAATTTTTACAATGACGAGGAAAAAGCCCGAGCCATCGAAAGACTTCTACCGCTCATCCGCGAGAAGAAGGTTTCTCCCTATATGGCAGCCTCCTCGCTTATCTGATAAAACCAAAAACACATCATCATGAACAAGGTCTCGGAAAACCCTTTAAAAAACCGAACATTACCACCCCTCGTCGTAATCGTAGGCTTACTGATCACCTGTTATCTGACTGCCAATGTCATGGCCGTCAAGCTAATCAATGTCTTCGGCATAACCATTTTCGATGCCGGAACCATCATCTTCCCCATCACCTATATGTTAGGCGACGTTCTCACGGAAATATGGGGATTTCAAACTGCCAAAAAAGTCATCTGGCTAACCTTTGTCTGCGAAGTCATTTTCACCTTATTTGTATGGATAGGGATTTGGCTGCCTTTCCCCGAGGAGACTGCCGGCAACGCGGAAAGCTACCATCAGGTTTTCACCTTTGTACCCCGCATCACCATTGCCTCGCTGCTGGCCTTTCTCTGCGGCGAACTGATCAACGCCTGGACCATGGTGAAAATAAAGGAACGTACCCAGGGAAAGCACTTATGGATAAGGACCATAGGTTCTTCCGTATTCGGCTATATCGTCGATACCACCATTTTCGTCTGCATTGCCTTCCTTGGAACCGTACCGATACAGGACATCCTAACCATGATCGGCATCCAGATTCTCGTGAAATTGCTGATTGAAAGCATTGGCGCCACCCCGATGGCCTACGCCCTCGTCGGATGGCTCCGAAAAAAATGTGACGAGCAATAAATTTCCCTATTCTCCAAACGAGGTACCGTCGAAGCAATGCGTACAGAGGCGTTCTTTGGGCAGGCCTATGGCCTTGGCTATCGTACCCAGCTTATTAAACTTCAACGTGTTAACGCCGAGGTGCTGGCGGATAACCTCCACCAAGTTGGCGTACTCCTTCGTCGTATCATCGCAATACTTTTGCAGATTTCTGATTTCACCACCTTCCAACTCGGCAATCACCCGACGGGTAATGAGTTCCATTTCCGTCTTTGAAGCCGAAAAGTTAAGATAATGGCATCCATAGTTCAATGGAGGACAGCTGATACGAATATGCACTTCCTTAGCACCATAACTATATAGTTTCTTCACATTGTCGCGAAGCTGCGTGCCGCGTACGATAGAGTCGTCACAAAATACAATACGCTGACCTTCAAGAACCTTGGTATTGGGCAGCAATTTCATACGGGCCACATGTTCGCGGGTATCCTGATCCACCGGCATGAAGCTTCGTGACCAAGTTGGCGTATATTTGATGATGCCGCGGCGATAGGGGATTTGTTTCCCCATCGCATAACCCAGCGCCATGCCGATACCGGAATCAGGAATAGCAGAAACCATATCGGCTTCTATATCATCTTCCCTACCCATCTCATATCCATACATATAACGCGTATTCTCCACATTCACGCCTTCGTACTCGGCAGAAGGATAACCGTAATAAATCCACAGGAAGGAGCAAACCTGCATTTTCGGATTCGGCGCCAACAACTGTTCGCAACCATCCGCCGTCACTTTGAGAATTTCCCCTGGACCGACAAACTTTTCCACGGAATAATCCAAATTGGCAAAGCTGTGACAATCAAAGCACAAAGCACGCGAGCCCAACTTACTTCCGACCACAATCGGCGTACGGCCGTAGTAGTCGCGGGCCGCAATTATTCCGTCGTTGGTCAGAATCAACATAGAGCAGGAACCTTTCACCTTACGATAGACATTCTGAATGCCATCCACAAAATCCTTTCCCTGCGTAATCATCAGGGCAATCAACTCCGTAGGATTAGTCTTTCCCGAACTAAGTTCCGTAAACTGCTGATTCTTAGCTAGGCAATCCTGTTCTAACTCTTCCAGATTGTTAATTTTGGCCACTGTCACAATGGCAAAACGACCCAAATGAGAATTGACCACGATAGGTTGAGCATCCGTATCACTGATGACACCAATGCCGGCATGACCCTTAAACTTGCCTAAGTCATCGCCGAACTTCGTTCTAAAATAAGAATTTTCAATATTATGAATAGATCGATGGAAGATATTATCCTCAATCGTCACCATACCGGCACGCTTCGTGCCAAGGTGTGAATGATAGTCTATTCCGTAAAAAAGATCGGGATTGCAAGGTCCATGCGATACTACGCCAAAAAAGCCACCCATAATATGTTGAAAGTTAGTTATTTGAAATAATATTGAATGCGTTTGACAACGACCACGCAAAAATATTTTTTTTGAAAATTTTCTTATGCCATAAAACCAACTTTTTATCAACGATTTATGAACATTTCGAACAAGTCACAATAAACCACCAAATTAAACGTTAAGTATCTGTCTTCTATAATATTCTGCAACACATCCTTTACAAAACATATAAGTTCCTATGAAAAGAAACCTTCTTCTATTATGTGGTATGCTGTCTTCTCTAATTGCCTTCTCCCAAAACAACGGCGAATACAATCCGTTTAAAGGATTCCATATAGGCATTACCACGCAGGCACAATTGGTTGAGCCCGTCCATTTCCAAAACACATCCGGGAATAACTTTACCCCCATCGGGAAACCGGGATTTGGCTTTGAGGGCGGCCTGGAATTTTCGTATCACTTTGCCGACTATTTCGGCGTATCCGCCGGCATTGATTTAGGCACAACGATGGTGCACCGATACATTATGCCCCATACAAGCGATCTCAGCAGCGGCTGGCGAGACATCCTCTCTTATCGGGAATACGGAATCCTCTTCCCCCTGAAATTCGAGTTTCACTATCCTGTCGGCAAACACTTTTGGCTCTTTTCGGACATAGGCACACGCCTGTACCCGGGATTTTCTGGGCACATGGACATGCAATATGGCCTGTATTCCCCCAACTGCTACGAAGAGGAGGCCAGCTTCAACTCTGAGCAAGAATATTGTAGTCAAGCACTCTATGCCGACCTGTCGCTTGACCTCGGATTCTACTACCAGCTACCATACGGCGACCTGCTTCGTGCCAGTATCGGAACAAACCTATCTTTTCAAGACGGAGCCACCGGAAGCTACACCCTTACAGGCCGAGACGGAACTCTTCAATACACAGGAAGCATTTACTCCCGCAACAGCACCGCCAACTTCCAATTCGCCTATATCCACACCTTTCGGCGCTATCGCGAACACCGGAAAGACGACATGTGGAAGGCAGAACTTCCAAGACACGAATTCCAATTCAACGTCGGCGACCCCAATTTGATGATTACAAGCAGCTACCTTGGGGCAAGCACACTTGGCAGCAACACTCACATGCATTTCAAGCCCTCCTCGTTAGCCACCCCCTTTCAAGACTACAGCATCGTACGCTATGTACCCACCTTCTCATTCAACTACCACTATCGAGTATCCAAATGGTTCTGGGTAGGCGGATTAGCCACCTTTTCGGGACTTAACGCCAACTTTTACGATCTTACCACCGACGAAAGAATCGGACATGCTAGTGAATTTTACTCCACCCTCATGGCGGACCTTCGTTTTTCCTACTTTAACCGCAAGCATGTCACCCTCTATTCCGGGCTGGCCCTTGGGGTTATTTTCGATCTTGCCCGGGACAACGGCATGACGATTCTCAATATTGATTCGGGTGGACAGCTAACCGCCTTCGGCGTGAAAGCCGGCGGCAACCACTGGTTCGGTAATGTGGAACTCGGCGTGGGCCGTAAAGGCTATATTTCCACTGGTTTCGGATATGAATTTTAGTCAATCTATCTTTTTAAATCACTCCTTATGAAAAGAACCAACCTTTATATCGTTTGCCTGCTTTTAGCAGTATCATTTGCAGGATGCCAACTGGGCGATGGGGAAATGCAGAAAACCCGACAGGGGAAACAGATGTTTGACAACTGGGCCTGGGACATGCAGGACTTTCTCCACAAGGCCCTTGAGCCAACGGTAAACTTCAGCAGCTGGCTTTCCGCCCCGGAATCAGAAAAACCCCAGATCTTAGAACAGTTTTTTGAATCCAACACCACGGTCGCTACCCTCGACTCCAACGAATGGATTTTGGAGGATGCCTTCTTCAGCGAACAGCTGCGTTTCAAATTGGTAAATGGAACATCCCTGTCGGACGTCAATGGAGCCATCCTTGTAACCACGAGGAAACACACGCAGGACAACTATCAC
>JAZRYC010000089.1:0-3429 GCA_045600525.1 Bacteroidales bacterium | reverse complement strand
ATTAGCATAAAAACATCTATGAAAAAGTATTTCTCAATTTTAATCCTCACGCTCTGTTTTACAGCCGCTTTCCATTGTGACATAGCGCAAACAGAAGACACCAAACACGTCACCCTTTCCGGCGAAGTAGTCGGTGCTTGCAACGAACTCATCGTATTGGCCTATCCGCAGGACCGATCGTTCGATTACATCTATCCGAAATTTGAGAACGGAAAATTCCTTTTCGAATACGACATCACGGGAGATTTTATCGACATCATCGTGGGACTTGATGGCGAAGCCTATGGCGTTCGTCTGAATGCAGGGGATACTTCCCGTGTTCTTTTCACCGCCAAAGGCGACGGTGTTTTCGATGTAGATTATTTTGGTCGAAATGAAGAGAAAAGCCGACTTTGGACGGACTTTTACAATACCTACGGATATTGGGGGCAGTACAACATACGCGCCGACAAAGACGCCACTATGTCGACAGCCCAGGCCCTGGCCCTTCTATCCCAAAAAGACTCCACCTTCCGGGCGGAGCACGCCTCTGAAATGGACCCCTACCATATCCATCGTGCGGATTTATCGTTACAATTTTTAAAAATGGTTCTTATCGAAGACAGTGCGTACACCTATCATAAGACTCCCTACGATTTTCCCGAGTATGTAGCCATGAACGCCTCCATTGACCCCAACGATCCGATGTCCAATGCCTGCGCTTTGTTAGGCAGATGGTTCAACAAGGAATTGTCAGATATGGGTTCAACTGAATTGGAGCAGTGCCTGAACTTCGCAGAGCAAAAATTAGATCAAATCATCCCCAAAAGCTCCAAGGAATTCATAGCAACCTTACTATGCAATACCGTCTTGCGTCAAAAGGAAAACACAAGCGAAAAAAAGTTCGAGCAAAGTTTAGACAAGCTTGAGACATTGCTTTCCGACTACCCCAAGCAGGTGGCCCAATGTCGTAAATCTTACGAGGACTACAAGCGGGCCAAAAACTTAGTTGGTTTACCGGAAGCCACCTTGGAGACAGTGGATGGCACAGAAGTGAAACTTTCCGATTTATATGGTAAAGTTCTGTACATTGACTTCTGGGCCACCTGGTGCGGTCCCTGCGTAAAGGAGACTCCGCATATGGAGAAGTTGGCCGAGCGCTACAAGGACAATGATAAAATCCTGTTCATCAGCATTTCCACTGACGACAATGCAGAGGCCTGGCGAAAAAAGATCACAAACGACAAACCGTTCTGGCCGCAATATCGAATATTTGGCAAATCCGGGAATGACTTCATGTCCGCAACCAATATGAGGTTCATCCCGAGATTTATGATTATTCTGCCTGATGGCAAAATCTTCAACCTTGACGCGCCCAGACCTTCCAACGTAGAAGCCGTCACAGCTGAAATCAAAAAGGCGTTGCAGTTCGGAAAGCGATACTAAGAGGGAGTGAGTTTCTGCAAGTCAGGATTTTAGCACTGCCGCCTCTAACTGATTCTCCAATTGGCTGTCAACCACACGTTTTTAATAATTTAAATTATCAATCATAAACATCAATTTTCACAGACCGCAAAAACACAAAAAATCATTATACGACAACGGTTTATAAAAAATCATTTGGCAGTTTGAAGATTTTTCATTTGGCAAAAGGGTCACCTCTTATTTGTGCAACAGGTTCGCATCTCCGAAAGATTCCGTGTAAATCGTCTCCTCATACTCTTCCGTGATGCCTTTCATAGTGATATTCACTTCAAAATACAAACCGTCCATCGTCGTTGGCGTGTTGATAGATGTCAGTGTCTGCTCTACTTTGTCAGTAGCTGCTTCAATCTGTTTTTTCACCTCCTTGGGATTGGTTTTTCTGAAAATAAGCATTGCCGTCTGCGGTTCTGCATCAATCTTCATCAGCTCATCATTGTAAATACCGCAAAAAGTGTTCTTTTCATTGTTTCGATTTTTATGTTAACAATCATTTTTTAAGAGGCGACAAAAGTATGAAATAAACAAAAACAAGCACAATATTCCTCACCCATTTTGCGCAATGAGATCCCTTCGCTGCGCTCCGCTCGGGATGATGGCCGCTTCAAACGCGCAAAGAGATCCCTTCACCTCCTCCTACCGTCGGAGGTTCGGGATGACGGTCGCACTTGGGGGAAATGATTCGGCGGCGGAAAATATTCAGGAAAAGCAATCCCATGGTGCCGCCGAGGTAAACAGTGTGTTTTTTATCATTAATAAATATTAATTTAATGTTAATTTATCGTATTTTTGCATCCTCAAAAGATTACAATCATGAAAAAAGGCGGATATGTTTATATAATGACCAATAAATCAAAAACAGTTCTATATACAGGGGTGACAAATGACTTGTGCAGAAGAGTTTTTGAGCATCAAAACCATACTAATCCGGAATCTTTCGCCTCTAAATACAAATGTCATCACTGCGTGTATTTTGAAGAATTTACAGACATTACGGAGGCCATTGCGCGTGAAAAAGCTATAAAGCAATTAAGTAGAGAGAAGAAAAACGCATTAAAAATGGCGTCAACCCAGAATGGAAAGAATTGGCTACGCCAGAAGGTATCGTCAGGAAGCGCGAGCTATGGACCGAACAAGTGAAAAGAGTAATTGAAGAAATCACTCAAGAAATACAGAAACAATAGTGCCGTCACGGTGTCTGCGGCAGCATCACCTTCCTTACGTGATAATGCGGATATGCTTCTTCCGCTTCTCGCTGCCATTCCAAACTATGCGAAGGCCTTCGGGGCAAAACCTGACACACGAGAGGATGTGCTTAGATCTCACTTTTTGAAGTTATATCCACGTATGGCATAAGCGGTATCAGCTCATCCAAACCGTGGAAAGAATCATTCAATATAATCTGGTCCGTGATTTGCTGGATCACCTCCTTAGGATTCTCCTCCGGCTGTTTCGGATATACGTACTCGATTTTCTCCAAAAGGACATAATCAGCCATATAGAAATCGTCATCCTTATCGCAATAATCCACGGCATATTGCCCCACGATTCGGACGACAGTGCCTGTGCGCACCATTTTCGCGACCTGCTCAGCGGCCGCTCCCCAGACGACGATATTATATTTATGTAGATGCTCAAGAATAGTATGGTCAAAGGCGCAATGATATTGATGTTCACCCACGCTGAAGATGGCCAATTTCTGTCCATTATATTCCACGACTTGGGCATCTTCGCACACCTGAGCAATGGAAATCACTATCGGGTCCAGTTGCACTGAATTTCTTGTTCTATATGATTCTAAACTAATCTGTTGTATTTGTTGAGATTTAAACATCGTTTTTTTATTGGTAACTATATACTCTTTATCCTGATTTGGGCGGCCCGGCACCGCTGACCCACCATCCGTCCCAGTGCCGTCGGGCTGTCCGCACTAACTCGCCGCCCAACACACCATTACTCATTATTCAT
>JAZRYC010000088.1:0-6932 GCA_045600525.1 Bacteroidales bacterium | reverse complement strand
GGTTTTCTATCGTCAGGTGAGGGTGGGGAAGGATAATAAGGATTTCCGTATCTTCAAGTTCCGTTCAATGCGGGTGGGTTCCGACAAGGGAAGTCTGGTCACTGTGGGCGGCCGCGACCCGCGCGTCACTCGTTCAGGTTATTTTATCAGAAAATTCAAATTGGATGAATTTCCACAGCTCATCAATGTCCTGATTGGCGACATGAGTTTGGTTGGACCTCGTCCCGAGGTGCGTCATTATGTGGATTATTGGACTCCCGAACAGATGCGCGTCTTGGATGTGCGTCCGGGTATCACAGACCCGGCATCTGTTAAATTCCGCAACGAAAACGAACTTCTGGGAAAAGCGGAAGACCCTGAGAAATATTATATTGAGATCGTTATGCAAGAAAAGGTCAAACTTTATTTAGAGTATGTTAATCACCACTCTTTTTGGGGTGATGTCAAGATTATCTTCGAAACCTTTTGGGCAATAATAACAGAATAGTTTTACTGATATGAATCTTCCTTTACGCAACATTCCTTTCTCTCCGCCCGATATGAGCGAGGAGGAAATCAATATGGCCGCCGAGGCCATTCGTTCGGGCTGGATTACCACCGGTCCCAAGACCAAGGATTTTGAAAGACAGATAGCCGCCTATTGCCACACACCGAAAGCAGTGTGCCTGAACAGTGCCACCGCCTGCATGGAGATGGTGCTGCGGCTCTTGGGCGTTGGCCCTGGCGATGAGGTCATCGTGCCGGCCTACACCTATACGGCTACCGCCAGCGTCACCCAGCATGTGGGAGCGAAACTCGTCCTAGTCGATGCGCAAAAGGATAGCGTGGAGATGGACTATGACCAGATGGCAGCCGCCATCACCAGCCGCACCAAGGTCATCATACCTGTTGACTTGGGTGGCATCGTGGCCGATTATGATAAGATTTATGAAGTGGTGGAGGCCAAGCGTCATCTTTTCCATCCCGATAACGACATCCAGAAGGCCTACGGACGTATCGTCGTCTTGGCCGATGCTGCCCATGCCTTCGGCACCCAGCGCAAGGGTATGATGTGTGGCGAAATCGCCGATTTCTCCAGCTTCTCTTTCCATGCCGTCAAGAACCTGACCACGGCCGAAGGGGGCGCCTTCACCTGGCGTGCCCATGAAGGCATCGACGATGAGGCGCTCTACAAGCAGGCTCAGCTCTATTCACTGCACGGACAGAGTAAGGGCGCCTTGGCGAAGACCCAACTTGGGGCTTGGGAGTACGATGTCATCGGTCCATGGTACAAGTGCAACATGACCGACATCATGGCGGGCATCGGTCTGGCCCAGTTCAAGCGCTATCCCCAGCTGCTGGCCCGCCGTAAGGAAATCATAGGCTTATACGATGCAACTTTGAAGGATTTGCCGGTGGCCTTGTTGAATCATTACGATGCAACACACCAATCCTCGGGCCATCTCTATTTGGTGCGTCTCTTGGGCAAGACCCGCGAGGAGACCAATGCCGTCATCACCAAAATGGCTGAACGCGGCATAGCCACCAACGTGCATTACAAGCCTTTGCCGATGATGACCGCTTATAAGAACTTAGGTTTCGACATCAAGGACTATCCCAATGCCTACCATCTCTTTGAAAACGAAATCACCTTGCCATTGCACACCCGCCTGACAGATGAGGATGTGAGATATATTGCGGAGAATTTTGTAGAGATAATAACAAATAAATTATAGGGAACACTTTTTCAATGGGATTAGCGCGAAGGTCTCACTTATGAAACCATGTGTGCTGCCGCCTATAAACTGGCTACTGATGGTAAAGTCTGCATTAGCGAATAGGGCGGAGTATTCACATTGTCGCTGAGACAAAATGGAGCGTTTTTGTGTGCAATGCCAAAACGCTCGATTTAACATTTTAACGATTTAACATTTGTAGTTTGCCACAGGAAATGAGCGGTTGCGAATTTCCAACCAAGCGGACAGCCCTTCGACAGGTTCAGGGACCATGTCCGCGGAAATAAGGTGAAGAAATAGAAAAAAGTTTTGCAGGTTTTGTGAAAAAAGATGTCACAAAACTTCCAAAAACCTTAAGGGATTCTTCCTTTGTTTCCTTAAAAAATGGATTTTCAATGGGAGAATAGTTGGAAATATGTATTTTTGCACGTGCATAAACCTTGGAATGGTGTATGTTTTATGGTTTTGTATTGATTGGAATGGTGTATATTTATAGGTTTCATATTGCTTGGAATGGTGTAATATTGAATTGTAATAGTAATGTAATCATATAATTATGAAGCGTAAGATATACGATCAATTATTGGAGTGGAAAAAGAAGCGGAGCCAGAAAGAGGCTTTGCTGATAGATGGAGCCCGGCGTGTGGGTAAAAGCTGGATAGTTGAAGAGTTTGCCCGTAAAGAATACAAGTCGTATATCCTGATTGATTTTTCAGAGGCTTCGAATGCCATACGTGACCTGTTCCAAACGTACAGGGGCAGGTGGGATGACTTCTTCATGCACCTGCAACTGGAGACGGGAGTGAAGTTGTATCAGCACGAGTCGCTCATCGTATTCGACGAAATCCAAAAGTTTCCGCAAGCACGTGAGGCTATCAAGTATCTGGTGAAGGATGGAAGATATGCCTACATCGAGACCGGCTCGCTGATGAGCATCAATGCGAATGTGAAAGGTATCAATATCCCAAGTGAGGAGCATAGGATTGATATGTATCCGATGGATTTGGAGGAATTTCTATGGGCGTTGGGCGATGAAATGATGATGGATTATGTGAGGAATTGCTATGCGGAGAGGAAGCCTCTTGGCCAGTCGCTCCACCGAAAGATGATGGATTATCTGAGGCTCTATATGATAGTGGGCGGCATGCCTCAGGCTGTGGCCGAATGGGTTGAGACAAAGGATTTTGAAGAGGTGGACAGGACAAAACGCAACATTCTGTCACTTTATCGAAACGACATCAGCAAGTATGCTTTGGGACAAGAAGCAAGGGTGACGAAGATTTTCGACACCATTCCTTCGCAACTGCAACGTCACGAGAAGAAATTCAGGCTGTCGGCTTTGGGGAAAGGAACCCGTGGGCGGAATGTGGAGACAGCCTTTTTCTGGCTCGATGAATCAAGGGTGGTGAATTCATGCTTCGCTACTTCGGAGCCGACAATAGGCTTGGAGATGAAAAGGGAGGAGGCTTCGCGTAAGTTGTATATGGCCGATACGGGATTGCTGATCAGCCATGCTTTCACCGAGGCTGCTATCAAGGCTGAAGAACTGTATCGTAAACTGATGTGTGACAAACTTGAAGTCAACAAAGGAATGTTGCTGGAAAACCTGGTGGCTCAGATGCTCAGGACTGCTGGCCACAAATTGTATTTCTATTCTTCGTACAGCAAGATTGATGCTGAGGAGAGGATGGAAATAGACTTTTTGGTTCCAAAGCCAGTGATTGGCAGCAGGCATAATATCCATCCGGTTGAGGTGAAGTCGAGCCCACGCTATACGTTGACTTCCATCAGCCGTTTCGTAAAGAAATTCGACAAGGCTGTGGCTGAACCTATTGTGCTGCACACTGGTGACGTGAATCAAAGTGGTGGAGTGTCGTATCTGCCCTTGTATATGGCAGGACTGCTTTGAAGTAACTTTTCTTGATGAAAACAGTGAAGAACCGCGAATTAAGCTAATCTTTCGAATTGTTAAATTGACTCTATTTATAGACCCTCAACGAAGTCAAGGAATCCGGTTCGCGGATTCCCTATTAACTACGTTGAATCTTCGATTTCGCTCAATTCGCGATCGGAAAAAAACAATCGTGGTTAACGGTCTTATCGGGACAACCGAAGCTTGTCCCAGGAAATGAGCGGTTGCGAATTTCCACAGAACAGAGTTTTGAATGTTTTGTGAAAAAGAAGAAAACAATGTTACCAAAATGGCTTTTCGATAGAATAGTGAGTCTGCTGGGGATGTTGCTCCTCAGCTGGCTCTACCTTGTCATAGCCATCGCGATAAAAGTCAAGACAGGCGGACCTGTGTTTTATGCACAAGAGCGTGTGGGTCGCCACGGCCGGCTGTTCCGTTGCCATAAGTTCCGCACCATGGAAGGCAAACAGGCAGAGTCGCCTATAGCTGTCATGGAACTGGAGCGCATCACCCCCATAGGCAAGACCTTGCGTCGTTTCCATCTCGATGAGTTGCCGCAACTTTGGGACGTCTTCATCGGCAAGATGAGTTTCGTGGGCCCTCGTCCTGATGTGCCGGGCTATGCCGACAAGCTGGAAGGGGAGGACAGAGAGATACTGAAACTCCGCCCAGGCATCACAGGCCCCGCCTCGTTGAAATACCGTAATGAAGAGGAATTGTTGGCTCAAGTCGATGACCCACAACGCTATAATGATGAAGTGATTTATCCTGACAAAGTGAGACTCAACTTATACTACCTTCATCATCGTTCTTTCTGGATGGATTTGAAGATAATCTTCGCCACCGTTTTTGGAAAGAAAATCAAGTTTGCAGGGGAGAAGATTTGATGCAAATTGTCTTGAAAAAGAAGAAGAACAGATTTGTCTTTTGAGTAGATGATTCGCAGCTCATTGAGCTTGTCGAAATGAGAAGTTTTTTTGCAGAATAATTTTGAATAGTTACTTAACTGTGTCAGAACGTAAGATGATATATCTGTGCCTTGCACACATGAGCGAGGACAGGATGGAAGAAAAATATGTGCAGGAAGCGTTCGATTTGAATTGGGTCGTCCCGATGGGCCCCAACGTGAACGCTTTCGAAAAGGATTTGGAAACCTTTGTCAACATGGCTGAGGACAATGCCTCATTGGATAAGCGTGTTGTCTGTCTGTCGGCTGGTACGGCTGCCATACATTTGGCACTGATTGCCTGTGGCGTGAAGGCTGGCGATGAGGTGTGCGTACAGAGCTTCACGTTTTGCGCCAGCTCGCATCCAATTACTTATTTAGGTGCAAAACCTGTGTTTATCGATTCAGAACCAACAACTTGGAACATGGATCCGTCTTTGTTGGAGAAAGCCATTATCGACCGTAAGGAGAAAACAGGGCATTATCCTAAGGCTATTATTCCTGTGGCACTTTATGGTATGCCTTACGATAGCGAAAGGATTATGGCCATTGCTGAAAAGTATGGCATTCCTGTAATCGAAGATGCGGCGGAAGGTCTGGGCTCGCGTTTCGGCGGTCGGGTGTTGGGTACCTATGGCCGGTTCGGAGTGCTATCCTTTAATGGCAACAAGATGATTACGACCTCTGGCGGTGGCGCGTTGATTTGCCGCAACAATGAGGAGGCAAACCATATCATGTGGTATGCTACTCAGGCTCGCGATGCCTATCCATATTATGAACATACTGCCATCGGCTACAACTACCGCATGAGCAACGTGTGTGCAGGCATTGGCCGTGGACAGATGACGGTGCTGGGACAGCACATTGCGCACCACAAACATGTGCAGGCCTTGTATGAGACGCTGCTGAGTGACGTGCCGGGAGTACATGTCCACAGGCAGCCGGATGATGAACGTTACGATTCTAACTTTTGGCTGTGTGCTGCAACGCTTGATCCTGAAGTGCAGGTGAAAGGGCAGGAGAATGCCTACAAAGAGGTGATAAAAACCGCTGTAGGTGGTGCTGCTGGCGTGATAAAAATGGTGGACGATGCCACAACCGATTGCCAGCCTAATGATAATGTGGAAGCATTGCGTGTGTTTATGCTCGACAAGAAGGTTGAGTGTCGTCCGTTGTGGAAGCCGATGCACAAGCAGCCGGTGTATGCCGATGCTGTGGCTTATACGAATGGCGTGAGCGAATCGATGTTCAAGGTGGGTTTCTGTCTGCCGTCCGGTCCTTGCGTATCGGATGACGATGTGCATTACATCGTGGAAATGATAAAAGACGCAATTCGTGACGAAAGAAAATGAAGGAAGCAAAGTGTCCATAAGTCCAAATGTCAAATAGTCTAAAAAGTCAAAAAGATATCGTTACAAACTTTTAAACAACAAAACATTATGATTATCAAAATGAATGAAAATCAGCAAAATGCTAAAATTCTAGAAATACTGAAGCTGATAGAAGAATTGTCGCCTTGTGAGCGTACGGAGTTGTTCATGCAAATATACGGCATCTATATGAACGATGAATCTTGTTTTGGCGGTGAGGGAGACGACATCTTTTCCTCGGAAGACCAAGATGACATGGAGTCGGATTATGGAAGGAGTTTTGTCTTCCCAAAAACTTTGCCGCGTGATGAGGTGAAGAAATTTACTTTGCGTGTTACATTGAAAGGACTGAAACCTGCCATTTACCGCAAGTTTGAGGTGCCCTCCAACATTACCTTGCGCAATTTGGGAGAGTTGATTATTGACATCATGGGCTGGACTGGTTTTCACTTGCATCAGTTCAGGGTGAAAGACAGATTTTTTGCTCCAAAAAGTCAATCTGATGAGGATATTAATCCGCTATTTGATAACGGAAGGAACTTTTTCAGCGAGGATTACACTTTGGGCGAAGTGCTGTATGATAAAGGCAAATCCATCGAAATGGAATACGATTTCGGCGACAGCTGGATGCATGAAGTGAGATTGTCGTCCATTGGGGAGTATAAGCCGGATGAAGTTCATGCTGTCCGTTTCATCGATGGTAAGCGTGCTTGCCCGATTGAAGATTGTGGCGGCGTTTGGGGCTACGAAGCTCTTTGCGCCCACTATTCAGGCGATGACTCTTTCGATGAAGACTATGATGATGAATTCTTTGATTATTTCATAGATGAGGATTTTGACCCTGAGTATTTGGATGTTCCTCGTGTTCTTGAAATTTGTAATGTTTATACGGAAGAGATTGTGAGGGAAAATCTATAGGTGCTTTCTGTTTTCGCTTCATAAAACTCAGCCCATATTCATAAACGAAAAAAGCCGCCTGATTTCTCAAG
>JAZRYC010000087.1:0-3560 GCA_045600525.1 Bacteroidales bacterium | reverse complement strand
ATTTTATGAATTGAATCATGGCAAACAATCATCGTACATTTAAAAGCACATTGGATGCTATTTTTGAAATTCATTTTAGATATAACGCGAAGAATGCCGAATGATATTTGTGTTGATTATGAGAATAATTGTTGATGAGCTATAAAACATGTTATAATGAAGAAGAATCGTAGGACATTAAAGGAGGTGGCCTTCCGTGTCTGGGGGTATTTCTGGAGTTTGATAGCCTTGATGGCTCCGGCGTCAGTAAGCGCTTTTTGTCATAGGATGAGAGGCGTAAAAATGGGTAAGGGGTGCAAAATAGGCAAAATGGTGGATATTGATAGCAAAGTTCCGAATTTGATAACAATTGGAAACAGAGTGTGGGTTGGAGGCCATTCAATAATCATTGCGCACAAAAGAGATTTAACGGATTTCAGTTATGGCATGAATATGATGGATATGCCGCATATTTGTAAACCGGTTCATATTGAAGATGGCGTGAACATAGGTGTAGGTGTTATTATTATGCCAGGCGTAACAATCGGGAAAGGTGCATCAATTGGTGCCGGATCGGTAGTGACTCGCGATATTCCGCCTTATTGTGTGGCAGTGGGCGTCCCTGCAAAAGTGATTAAGACATTTCAACCAAAAGAATAAATTATCATGCGTATCTGGATTGATGTTACAAATACTCCTCATGTCAATGTGCTGATGCCGATTTACAGGCATCTTAAAGAACAGGGGCATGAACTGATTATTACCGCGCGCGATTTTTCGGAAACGGTTCCGTTACTTCGCCAAAATGGCATTGAGCCTATCGTGTATGGCTCACATCATGGCAAGAACAAGATTAAGAAGTCTCTTGGCATGGTCGGAAGAATCTTTAAGCTTGTCTTTGGAATTCCGAAGTTCGACCTCGCATTTTCGCTTGGCGGCATTTACACTTCGGTGATTTCAACGCTTCGTCGAAAGAAATCCATTTCGTTTTCCGATAACGATTTTTCAACACATAAGTTCCTGACTTATATGCTGAGCGACTATTTTATCTTCCCGAAGTATTTGAAATATCAGGATGTTCAGAAAAAGTTCAAGATAAAAGACAGTCAAATAAAAACCTTTGACGGATTCAAGGAAGATATTTATATTGCGGATTATAAGGTTGATGAACATTTCCTGGAAAAGTTGCCTTTCAATGATTTTATCACCATTCGTCCTGAAAATCTGAAGGCGGCCTACGTGCCGAAAGATGCAACGACAATCGTTCCTCAGCTTTTCGAAATATTTAAGGATGAGAACATTCTTTTCCTGCCAAGATATGAATCGGAGAAGAAGTTCGCTGAAGGATATAAGAATATCTGGTATCCGGAGAAGCCGCTTGTCGGACTCGATGTCTGTTATTATACCAAGGCGATGCTTACGGGGGCGGGCACATTTGCTCGAGAGGCTGCTTTGCTGGGTGTGCCGGCGGTCAGTTTCTTCCCGCGAAATGAATTCCTGACCGTGGATGTTGTCCTTCAAGAGCAAGGAAAGGAGTTTAAGTCAAGAAATCCGCAGGAAATCAAGAATTATGTTGAAACGGCCAAGCGTTCCGAGGCATCATTGGAAAGAAGCAAGGTCGTCCTCAAGGAAGTGCTAGGTATTTTTGATGAAATCATTGACGAAGTAAAGAAAAGATAAACCATGCAACATATCACGCTCATTGCGGGCGCACGCCCGAACTTCATGAAAATTGCTCCGCTGATTCATGCCATACAAAAGGCGCAAAGCGAAGGAAAAAACATTCAGTATCGTCTGGTTCATACGGGTCAGCACTATGACAAGAACATGTCCGATACTTTTTTTGAGGAGTTGGGCATTCCGCAACCCGATGTGAATCTCGGTTGTGGCGGCGGCTCGCAGGCCGAACAGACCGCTCATATCATGATGGAGTTTGAGAAGGAATTACTGGCGCATCCGACGGATTTGGTTCTGGTGGTGGGCGATGTCACTTCCACTATGGCTTGTTCCATTGTGGCCAAGAAACTCAACACCAAGGTAGCGCATGTGGAGGCAGGCATCCGCTCGTGGGACCTTTCCATGCCTGAGGAAATTAACCGCATGGTGACTGACTCGCTGGCCGATTATATGTTCACCACCAGCAATGTGGCCGATAGGAATCTTCTTCGTGCCGGTGCCGTTATGGGAGATGAAGCAAGCCAATCGACCGATGTTTTGGATGAGGATAAATACGCTTTTCAGCGCGTGCCGCAAAGGATTTTCCGCGTGGGCAATGTGATGATTGACACTTTGCTGAAAAACCGTCCGCGTTTTCGTAAGACCGAATTGTGGGATGAATTGCAGTTGCGCGAACGTGAGTATATCATCATGACCATGCACCGTCCGGCCAATGTGGACGAGGAAAACCACCTGCGCCAGTTGATGGAACAGATCATCACGAATGTGCATGGCTTGCCGATAGTTTTCCCGATTCATCCACGCACGGCAAAGATTTTCTATAACCTTTGGGGTGATGAGCAGCAATTGAAGTTGCGTTTCCCGAATTTGCATATCGTTGAGCCTTTGGGCTATCTGGAATTCAATTATCTGGTGGAACGCGCCAAGGCTGTGGTGACGGACAGTGGCGGCATCACCGAAGAGACCACGGTGATGGGCGTGCCGTGCATCACCTTGCGCGACAATACCGAACGTCCGGAGACCTGCACCATCGGGACTAACGAACTGATCGGCACCAAGCCCGAGGCCATCAAACCGGCTTTGGATATGCTCTTTGCGGGTCAATGGAAGAAAGGTGCCGTCCCTGAACTTTGGGATGGACACGCTGCCGAACGGATTGTGGAGATATTGGAAAGACTATAAGCCGCTTTTTGTTTTGAAGACAATTAAGGTCAATTAAGCGTCAATTATTTTGCATCGTCATAAAATGATTATCGCGTTATGATAATCGTGAAATGATAATTTGTGGCATTGCCCTTAAAACGGCTTTTGGAGGATGACTGAAAAATAACAGAAAATATATTTCCATTAAGCAATATTTGAGTATATAACAGAAAATATATTTTCCGTTAATAGGATGTTTTTTTTGCTGCACATATCAGGAAATAAATGTACCAATAGAATGATGATATTATAACTTTAATTTCAATTAAAAATATAGATTGTTTTGGCATATAATTAAAAATATACTTATATTTGCAGCCAAAAAGTGTACGATATGGATTGGAACGATTACTCGAACCCAGAGATTGTCAGGCTGTTGGGTCAGCGTTATCGGGAATATAGGTTGCGTGTGGGGTTGACGCAGAAAGAAGTGGCTGACAAGTCGAATGTCACCGTGACGACCATTCATAAGTTTGAAAGTGGTGCGTCAACGGATATATCTTTCAGCACATTAGCATCTTTGTTGCGTGCCATCGGTCTTTTGCAGAATGTGGATGAACTGTTGCCTGATTTGTTTCCGTCGCCATATCTTGTTGGTAAGAAGAACGAAAGAAAACAACGAGTAAGGCATAAGAAATCATGAGCGGTATTTTGTTGAAGGTGAAATTGTGGGGCAGGGAAGTTGGTCGTCTTCAGTGGAT
>JAZRYC010000086.1:0-14542 GCA_045600525.1 Bacteroidales bacterium | reverse complement strand
ATGAATCCGACGCTCTAACCGACTGAGCTACCCCGCCTTGTTTGAGGCCGCAAAAATACATTTTTTTTTATATTTCCAAAGCTTCCCCGAGAATTTTTTCAAAAAGCGCGTTAAAAGGTTGTGCCACAACATCTATACGCTCATGTGACACGGGGTGTTCAAAGCAAATACGCCGGGCGTGAAGGGATATGGAGCCGTCTTCATTGGAGCGGCGCGCACCATATTTGAGATCTCCCTTGATGGGACAGCCCAAATCCGAAAGCTGTGCGCGAATCTGGTGATGGCGTCCGGTAAAGAGTTCCACCTCCAACAAACTGTAACGGGGCGAAGCCGCCAAAAGCCTATACGAAAGTTCAGCCCGCTGCCAACCATCCTTTTCTATAGAGGAGACATACGTTTTATTATTTTTCTCGTTTTTGCGCACATACTGCACCAGGCGGGCTTCCTGCTGCGGGGGGCGGTTTTCCACAATGGCCCAATATATTTTCCGGATATTTCTGTCCTTCACTAGGGCATTCATGCGGGCAAGGGCTTTGGAAGTTTTGGCAAACACCACCGCGCCGCTCACGGGACGGTCAATGCGGTGCACCAGTCCGCAGAACACATTGCCGGGTTTTTGTCCCACCACGCGGATATAGTCGCGCACCATCTCCAAGAGGGGCTTGTCGCCGGTTTCGTCGCCTTGCACGATTTCGCCAGCGCGTTTATTGACGACCAGCAGGTGGTTGTCCTCATAGAGCACGCGACTGCGCAATGCCAAGGGATCGCTAATACTGTTCTGATTCATTGGGGAAGTCACCGTTTTTCACATCACCGATGTAGTGTTCAATGGCGCCGACGATTTCCTCACTGAGGTTCAAATAGCGTCTCAGGAAACGCGGTGAGAACTGTTGTGTAATGCCCATCATATCATGGAACACCAGCACCTGACCGCTCGTCGCGCCACCGGCGCCGATGCCGATGGTGGGAATGTGGATGGATTCCGTAACCTTCTTCGCCAACGTGGCCGGAATTTTTTCCAGCACCAGGGCAAAACAACCATGTTCCTCCAAAAGACGGGCATTTTCCAACAGGGCGTTAGCCTCTTCTTCTGACGTGGCACGTACCGCATAAGTACCAAACTTATTGATAGACTGAGGCGTGAGTCCGAGATGCCCCATCACGGGGATACCCGCACTGAGGATGCGGTCCACTGATTCAATGATCTCTGCCCCACCCTCCAGCTTGATGGCGTCGGCACCCGACTCCTTCATAATTCGGATAGCAGAGCTCAGTGCCATCTTGGAGTTTCCCTGGTAAGTGCCGAAAGGCATATCCACCACGACCAAGGCGCGATTCACGGCACGCACCACTGAAGAGGCATGATAGATCATTTCATCCAAGGTAATAGGAAGAGTGGTCTTATAGCCGGCCATAACATTGGCGGCGGAGTCGCCCACCAAGATGACATCTATTTTAGCCATGTCCAACAGAGTGGCGATAGAATAATCGTACGCGGTGAGCATGGCGATACGCTCGCCCTCGTTGCGCATCCGCTGAAGGGTATTGGTAGTAATCTTACTGACGTTACTGGATAAATAGGCTGACATATTTTCAAATTTTGGGCGGCAAAGGTACAAAAAAATATAGTATATTTGCGGCTCATTTTTGCTCCTATCGGCAAACATAACAAACAACATAAAATCCTTTTACAATGAACAATGAACTTTTAAAACTGTATCCTCACGATTTGTGGGAGAATTTCGGAAACCTCTGCGACGCCCCGCATCCTTCCAAACACGAAGAAGCCGCCATCAAATGGCTGAAGAGCTGGGCTAAAGACCACAAAGTAGCTGTGGAACAAGACAAAACCGGCAACCTGCTGTTCACCATCCCCGCCACAAAGGGCATGGAGAAAAGAACCCCCGTCATCCTGCAAGCGCACATCGACATGGTGCCGCAAGCCGACAACGACAAGAAGCACGACTTCCTCAAAGACCCCATTGAGCCCATCATCGACAACGGCTGGGTACGTGCCAACAAGACCACGTTAGGTGCCGACAACGGCATTGGTGCCTGCGCCGCTCTGGCCTGCATCACCACTGACAAGGTAAAACACGGACCTCTTGAGATCCTCCTCACCGTGGATGAAGAAACCGGTATGACAGGCGCCTTCGGTTTGAAGAAGGGTTTTGTCAAAGGTAAGATCCTCATCAACCTCGACTCTGAAACAGAGGGCGAACTCTATGTGGGCTGTGCCGGCGGTATGGATGCCAACTTCGAACGCAAATACACGACCATGGCCACTCCTGAAGACATGACGGGATTCCAGCTCAACATCACGGGCCTGCACGGCGGTCATTCCGGTATGGACATCAACCTCGGCCGCGGCAACGCCAACAAGATTGCCGTTCGCTTCCTAACGCGTGCCATCAAGGATTTTGGCGCCTGCATCGCCACCGTCAACGGAGGAGGTCTGCGTAACGCCATTCCGCGCGAAGCCACTGCCATCCTCGCTGTTCCTGCCCCAAAGGCCACCTCTTTCAAGAATTTCGCCAAGAAATTCGAAACTTACGTGAAAGCCGAATTCGCTGCCACAGAAGAGAACCTATCTATTAAGGTGAAAGCCGTTGAAACGCCTAAGAAAGTTATCAAGACCAAGGCTCAAAACCAGTTCCTCAATATGATTTTCGCTATTCCCAACGGCGTTCAGCGCATGAGCGATTCCATGCCGAATCTGGTGGAGACCTCCAACAACCTCGCTGCCTTCCAGGCCGATAACGGCGTCATGACCGCAAAGTGTCTGCTTAGAAGTTCCGTTGATTCTGCCAAGAAGGCCCTTGGCGATCGCATGACCGCTATCGCAGAATTAGCAGAATGCAATCTTGAGCTCACCGGCGAATATCCAGGCTGGAAGCCCAATATGGAATCTCCTATCATGAACACCTGCATGAAGGTTTACAAAAAGAAATTCGGCAACGACCCCAAAGTCATGGCTATCCATGCTGGTCTTGAATGTGGTCTCTTCGGTTCATGCTATCCCGACTGGGATATGGTTTCCTTCGGACCGACCATTGAGCACCCCCACTCTCCCGTGGAAAGAGTCAATATCGAAAGTGTGGGTAAGTTCTTTGATTTCTTAGTAGAAGTGCTTCAAAACGTTCCTACGAAATAATCCATAATCACACACAGTATATACGAAAAAGGATGACATCGTACGATGTCAGCCTTTTTTATTAGTTCTCAAAAAGTCGGCTATTCCCTGTTCGAAGTTCTTCTTCCGAAGGTTCGAGTTGCCGCACCGTATCAAAATTCAAGATCACGGGACGGCCATATGTGGGCGATGGTTTTGTTTTGGCAGGTTTTTCAACTTCTATCGCCGTTTTCGGTTCATCCGCCGACATCTCTTCAGGTGTCTTAGGCATCGTCTTTACAGTTTCCTTCGGGGCAGGTTCCATCACAGGCACTGCCACCTCCTCGTCCGTTTCAACCTGCAAGGTGTCTGTAGTCACCGCCACCTGCGGCGCCACAGGTTCCGACAATTGCGAATGGGATGAATGCATCCACACGCACACCACAGCCGTACCCAGCACCACCGCAGTTGCCACGACCGCGGCAATCTGCCATACCGACCATCCCGTACGCCAACCTGCCGATTTCGCGAACTTCCGCCAAGCAGATGGTTTGTACTCATATTGGGCGCCGTCGGCCTTTTCCTTTATCAATTGGTCAAAATCCGTCATAGATTTTATTCATTATTTAGTTTACAAATTTCATTTTTCAAACGAGTGCGGGCTGCATTCACATGCCATGAGGAAGTTCCCACCGACATGCCCAGCTGTGCCGCGATTTCCGCATGGGAAAAGCCCTCAAACACGAACAAGTTGAACACCATGCGTGTGGTGGGCGGCAACTGCTGTATCAGAGAGATCAGCTCTTCAGAAGAGATCTTCTCCACGGCTCGGTTAAGGTCAAAGCCCATTTCCAGACTGTCCTCCACTTCTGAAATATCCGTAAATGAGATCTGCGCATCATACTTACGCCTGTAATCCAGAGCCGCGTTCACCATCACTCGTTTCATCCATGATTCAAAAGAACCTGTGTCTTTGTATTTGTCAAGGTTAGAAAACACCTTCAAGAAACCTTCGTTGAGCATATCCTCCGCTTCATCCGTACTGTCCGCATAGCGCATACACAGTCGCAGCATCGGACTATAGTAACATTGGAACAACTTCTGCTGGAACCGACGTATTCCCTGGCGACAGCCGGCTATCCATCGGCAAAGTTCGACATTGTTGTTTTTGCTCACCATTTTCTTAAACGTAAAAAATATACTAAATCTTGGGACCCTTTAATTTTTTTTTGGGGCGGGCAAACTTACACAAAAAAAAGACTCCCTCGCCATGATGCTCAATCAAAGGCCACATAATGTCTTAATTTATCCATCAGCTCAGGGTAGGCATGGGTGATCTGCCGTAGTTCTTCCAGCGAATGGATATTTCCATGGCGGTTTCTGTGTGCGATGATAATCTTTGCCAAATAGGCATCAAAATAGGGATGCCGCACCAACTCGCCATAAGTTGCCGTATTCACATTTATTTTACGCACATCTTGGGAAGAGACCTTGAAATACTTTTCAAGAAATGCAAGATCCATATTCTGCAAAACATAGATCTCGTGTAGTTGTTCCAACGAATAAAAACCACCCAGACGGTCGCGATACTCCACCAAGCGGGCGGCCCGTTTTGCGCCGAATTGGGGAACCACCATAATATCCGCACTATCGCACCTATTCAGGTCGATTTTCACAATATCGTAAAGCCTCGGCTTATCGGACTTTCCCTTACGAGGATTCGTATCACCACTATATTCAGGAAAGCATGCATATTGGTAACGAGAACGAGATCGTTCAATAGAGTCACGCAAACTATCCTGTTCCCTTATAAAAGCCTCTATTTCCTTTTCATCTTTCTCAAAATCATATCCAACATTGGGCTTGGGTTGGTATCCATAATAGAACAGATAACTGGAAAAAATAATGGCTAGCAGCGTAAGTGCCGCCACCCATTCACCTCTGGTAAAATGTAATTTTGTTTTCATGCGGCAAAGATACAAAATTGATGGTTAATTTTAACAACACAAACGGAGAAAATCAAAAGACTAAGATATTATTTTTGTATCCATTAAGCCAAACACTTCAAATCATCCGTCATGGGAATTTAGGAACAAAAAAACGCTCGGTCATCATTGAGATGACCGAGCGAAAAAATATTCTAAAATCAGAAACCTAAACTATCGAACGATAGTCAGAGATCCGTTATAAGTGACTGTCTTAGCCTTACCTTTATAGCGGAAGGAATAGTAGTAAACACCATCAGAGAGCGTGCTACCATCAAAAATTTGAGAGCCAGGTTGGATTTCGCCATTTCTCGAGAAGGTATCATAGTTCTTAGCTTCATAAACCTTCTTACCCCAACGGTCAAAAATCAACAGTTCATTATGTCTATACTCATCTGGATCTTCTGGATTGATGTCGGTATTCAGATTTTCAATGGCAAAAATATCATTAGAGCCATCGCCATTCGGTGTGATGATATTTGGGAATACGAGATCCTGTTCAATCACCACCGTATGGATAATCTCACCCACACAGCCGGATTCCGTCTCAATATGAAGCGTTACATCATAATCACCCCATTGTGTATAGGTATGATCTGGTTTCACTTTGGTAGAATCCATTTCGCCATCGCCAAAGTCCCAGAAGAAAGAAGTTCCCGGCGCCATCATCACAATCGAATCAGAATAGTTAATAAAGTTCACCAATCCGCCAGTCTCGCCCATGAGTGAAATTTCTGGATCTGCCACAAATTCAGCGATAGGCTGGGCATTAACGACGATGTAGTTCCATAGGATAATAGAGTCCACACATCCATCCAGCGTAGTTTCCTTCACATAGACTGAGTAATTGCCAGGATCCTCTATCTCAAATATCGGGCTCTTGAGGAAGGAGCTGTACACCATCAAACCATCTTCATTGAGAATCATCCATTCGAAATTGGCATCGTTCGGTGTGGAGTTGTTTTCAAAGCGCACCACCAGAGGGGCACAGCCAGACAATTCAGGAGCACCGAAGTCAAATTTCGGAAATTCATAGATATTCACATTGATTGTATCGGAGCCACGGCAAGTCAGCGTTCCAGCGTCATTGCTCGTAGCAACTTCCACCGTATATTGTCCACCAGAAATCACATCAATGGATTCCGTAGCATCACCGGTACTCCAGTAATAGGTCGTATTTGGTTGTTCATAATCCACATCCAACGTAATTTTGTCGCCATAACAGATAGATATATCTTCACCCAAATCGGGATTCGGTTTTCCTAAAACGTTAATGGTCGTCACCGTATCATATATGCAGCCCATGTCATCCATAACATGGATAGTATAATCCAAAGAACCTGCCGAATCAGGAACCATATAGGGGCCATCGGCACCAGGGCCTGTCAAATACACGGAGTCAACCACGACATTGTATTCCCAGTTAGAAGGAACCAGATCCGGATCCAGAGCCATTTCCCAACCGCAGATATAACCATTATCGATACTATATCCATCCATAATCTCAACACTCCATGTGCCATTCATCGGACAGCCGATCAAATTGGAGAAGCCCACATCGGGGTGATATACCTGCGTCATGTTGGCCACATTGGTGGAGTCAATATTGTTGTTATGGATATTCACAGCCTCGTACACGCGTCCCATACCACCAGCATAAGTATAGCCTTGGTTGGTGGCATCAGACCAGCAGTAATTCCAACAAACACCTTGCGGACCAGGAGTGCAACCACCGCCAGTATCATCAACAGGCTGCCCGAAGTAAGCACCCGTACTTCCCGAGGTCACCCATCCCCAGTCCTGACTAGGAATCTGGCCAGAGCAACTTGAGGAACCGCCGTTATACTTTTTCATAATCGGAACATACCTACGCACACCGGTCACAGGATCTGGCGGACAGGTAAGTTTTATAAAGATATCGCCCACGAAAGAGTGTTCCATTTGGATACGTACATAGAGAATATCACTGGCAGAGGTAATCTTCGCAGAAGAGGCAAAAGCGGTAAAAGTCACCGGTGACTCATACGTACAACCGCTACCACAGTCCTGTCCGTCGGGCAGGAATATCGTATCGGCAACGGCGAGTGAAGTTTCCTGCACCGCGCCAATTGTATCCAACTGCACGTCTGATGTCATATCGTATCCGTTGGTCATTTCCAAACGTTGTCCGGCACAGATATCGGGCAGTTGTGCCAATTCACGAATGGGGTTGGAAGATGTCTTCACTCTGAACACCTGCGGAATCAGGGAAGCACAGCCGGCGCTGTCTGTAATCATCAGAGACATATCGTAGCCGCGGCCTTCATTAAACAAGGTATCGGTAAAAATCATATTGCCATTGGCAGAGCCCAAAGCATTTAAAATCGTATCACCACTCAACATCCATGTAAAAGTAGAGGTACCGTCAGTTTGCGTATAGTTAAAGTTATTGTCAGGATATTCACCATACGCCACCAAGCGAATCGTGTCATAAGGACAAACATTCAGGTAGTAATAGTCGTCATCGTTCAAAATAGGGACTTTATTGGAAAGAGCCTCATCAAACATAACATTCACGCGCTGGCAGGGAGCGGTACAGGATGATTCCATGATAAAGCCGCTACCCTGGGTGCCTCCATCCGTTTTAAGGCGAATCGTGATAGCGCCCGTAAAATTGCGGATGGTAGCCGCATAAATCAACGTAGGCGAGCTAATGCCTGATATGAGGGAATCATTCAAGACTGCCAAAACAGGATCGGCAGTAGAAGGTCCGTCATAGATAAAAAGCGTATCCGACTCATGAATATTGAAATCGGCCAAGGTAATCTCAACTTGGGCGGAGTTATTGGACGGATCATTGGAATAAATCGTGAGGGTATCATCACGATTGGCCTGATAATCGCCGGCTGCGCCACCGATGTCGTAGACTGTGAAGTTGCAACCCGTATAGACATGCGTGGAGCCGCTTCCCAACGTGATTACCGTCTGCGCATACACGGCCGTAAAGCCGAGCAGCATAAGCAAAAGGGTAAAAATCTTTTTCATCTTATTTGGAATTTTCATTAATAAACATATTGATGCAGTTGGGCCTCCATGCGTTCGTTATAGAGCCCTTTGGGCAAAACCACCACATAATAGCCGCTATGGTGAAGGGTAAACACATTCACCTTGTTGTCATCCTGCGGAAAATCAAAGTTAAAGGGATTGATAAAGCCCGTTTTGATGATATAGTCTTCATCAATGGTCACCCCTTTCTTGGCATATTTTTCAATAGGACCGAGCACCTGGTGATTGCTTTCCAACTTTTGAGTCACCGTCGCATAATTCGTCATTTTGTAGTTCAGACGAAACAACTCCGCGAAATCATTGTGGTAGTAATTGTCGATTTCGCTTTGGGTAAACTGCTCATGCATTCTCACATTCAGTACGAAATCAGAGACTTGTTGCTGGGCAAATCCCGTCATCACAAGACAAAGGACAACGGCGGAAATAAAAATCTTCTTCATGTTTTAATATTTTTAATAAGGCTGCAAAGATAACATTTTATAAGACACATTCAATCAAAATGCCTTCATTTATATGTCGCCATAAAAAAACAAAATGTTACAGAAACAGAATAATTTCTTTCAAAAATCATTATTATCTATAAGCCAACGAATTACATATTCAATTTGACTTTCTTCAAAAGATTTTGATAAAATTTCAACCATTTTTCCGACCTCATCAACCCCTTCGTTTCGAAGTTTGCGAATTTCTTCGGCAATCTGGGCGAACGCCGTATGATTCAATTTATCGGAGTGTTTCCGGCAAACGTCGCATCCGCCGCAGGGGGCGCTTTTTGTTTCACCGAAATAGGCCAATAGCATCTGACTGCGACAGACATTGTCGGAAGTCACATAGTCGCGTACGGACTGCAAACGCTGCAATGCCTTCTGTTTTCGGAGGTCGTACACGGCGGGGTCGAAATAGATATACCGGTCTGCAATACGATCCTGCAAGAACACAATAAGGGGAATATTGCTTTGGGGCTGGTAGGAAAGCACTCCTTGTCGTTTGAGGAGGTGCAGCAGTTCCACGACTTCCGGCTGTGTTTTCTCTGATCTTGCGGCCAGCAGTTGTTCGCTCACATCCACATACTGCGTAAAAACACCGCCGTACGATCGGAGAATGAGTTTCACGAACTCCGCGCATTCCGGATTGTGTTGCTCATATTCCAGCAGCTGTTCTCCATTCATAAGGAAATGGATTTGGGAACAATCCCGCATATGCTCTGAAAGTGCTATCATACCTGCCTTTTCAAGCAGAAGCAGGGCGTTGTAGAACTGCGAAAGCTGCATGCCCACAGCGGGAGCATGTTTTTCCATATAAAAGGGAAACATGGAATTTTTTCCGGAGCCCATTTCCACATAGAATGTTTGGCACAGATACTCATACACTTCTCGAACCTTTTCCAACGGGGGAAAAGCCATCGTAAAGGAACGTTGCAGCTGGCGGAGGTCATACTGGTCGTACAACAGTATAGCCACTGCAGGCTGTTCGTCGCGCCCGCCGCGGCCTGCTTCTTGGAAATAGGCCTCCAAGGTATCTGGCAAATCAATATGGATCACGAATCGGACATCTGGTTTGTCGATACCCATGCCAAAGGCATTTGTAGCCACTATGACGCGGATTTTCCCCGTCATCCAGTCGTTTTGCCTGGCGTCACGGGTCTTGGGGTCTAGTCCCGCATGGTAGAAGTCGGCGGAAATACCGTTTTTGCGCAAGAACTCCGCCACTTCAACTGTTTTACGTCGATTGCGCACATACACGATACCCGTTCCGGGATAGCGTTGCATGATGCGTAGCATCCGGCCATTTTTATCTTCCTCGCGAACCACAAAATACGTGAGGTTGTCGCGCTTGAAGCTCTTTTGAAAAACATTTTCCTGTTTAAAGGCCAGCTTTTGCTGGATATCGGCAACCACTTCGGGAGTGGCTGTTGCCGTAAGCGCCAGAACGGGAGCATCGGGAAAAAATTTTCTAACTAGGGCTATTTCAAGATACGGCGGTCGGAAATCGTAGCCCCACTGCGAGATGCAGTGAGCCTCGTCCACCGCGATCATCCGCACGGGCATACGCTGGAAATTCACCTTGAAGATTTCCGTTTGGAGACGTTCTGGGGAAACATAGAGAAATCGGCACTCGGGATCGAAGAGAGCATTGGAGACAGCATCCTGGATTTCGCGTTCAGACATTCCCGAATAGATGGCCGCCGCCTTAATCTGCCGAGCGCGAAGATGGGCGACCTGGTCCTTCATCAGCGCAATCAGCGGGGAAATCACCACACAAAGTCCGCCCATAGCCATAGCGGGGACTTGGAAACAGATGGATTTCCCTCCGCCCGTAGGCAGCAGTGCCAAGGTATCCCTGCCATCCAAAACAGACAGAATAATATCCTCCTGCAGGGGACGAAAAGAATCGTAGTGCCAATAGTGTTTTAGAACCTTATGTATTTCAGCAGACCTTGGATGTTCCATAGCGGCCGCAAACTTACAGAAAAAAACAACATAAAAAATCCGAGGGCAACAAAAAAAATTGTACATTTGCACGCTTTTAAACATACCTAATTATGAATAAGCGAATTTTCATCCGACATATCTTCCTCGTTTTCATAAGCATTACGATATTAGCGCTTTTCGGTTCCTGCAAGACCACTTCTCAGAGCAGGCATAGCGCTCCGCGGTACACTCACCAGAAGACGAAGCAGGCCCGATGGAATTCCTCTACTTCCAGAACTACCACCTACTATATTCGCAAGCACAACACACGAAAAAGCAAAAACCACTAATCTATCTCATCCCCTTTATTTATGAAGAAAAACACCTCCGCTATCCGCATAGCCATATTTTTTATTTGCCTATTTTTTATCAAAAACAACGTTCAGGCGCAGGAAAATCACATTCAGTTCAGCGTGGTCAATGACACGGCCCACATTGACAGTTCCATTCCTGAAGATACTCTTGGAGACCAGCTAGGCATTGATGAAGACGCTGCCATTTTTGACAATGTGGATCATGGCGACGGCATGTTGTTTTCCTATTTCAACTGGATGCCCGGATTCAATCTGTATCAAAATTTTGACATCATTCGCATCCACTACAAGCATATTGGTTCCGCGCCTCGTGACACTATCGTGTTAAGCGGCTACCATCATCCTGCCAATTTCAAGAAGACTTCCGACTACGGATGGCGACACAGACGCATGCACCGCGGCGTGGATCTCGGCTATCCCACCGGAACGCCCGTGGCCGCCGCATTTGACGGCATGGTCCGCATTTCCAAAGGCAGCAACACTGGCGGCTACGGCAACCTCATCGTCATCCGCCACGACAACGGTTTGGAAACTTACTACGCCCACTTATCAAGACGCCTCGTCAATCCCGGACAAATCGTTCATGCCGGCGACATCATCGGACTGGGTGGCAATACGGGACGTTCCTATGGTTCCCATCTTCATTTCGAAGTCCGTTACCTCGGCGTGGACATTAACCCCAACCGACTTATCGACTTCGACAACTTCAAACTGAAATATGACACCATGTACGTGTCAGGATACAGCGTATCCACTCCTGCCCCTGCCAAGACAGAGAACCAAGTGGTACAAACCACCAAAAAGCCATCTTCCTACGGCGGCACATACTATAAGGTTCGCAAGGGAGACACCCTCGGACGTATTGCCCAAAAATATCACACCTCCGTTTCCAAGATCAAGAAACTAAACCACTTGAAAAGCGACTTCATTCGTGATGGGCAACGACTACGTGTGAGATAGTCTTCTTCACACCGAGCCTCCATCCTCTGTTTGAGACCCAAAACTTAAGATCATGAAAAACAACCTTTGCCTCTGGTGCCTCCTTATATGCAGCAGTTTTACCCTATATGCCCAAGAGCCCTGTGAATTTTGTGACGACTATAGCTTCTTCCGTTCACAATCAATTCCTGTTTTCATTGACAGCAACCGATTGGCCATGCCCTGGACCGGAGGTCTTAACTCCGCACATTTTTCCGAAATAGACCTAGACGGCGATGGTCTCAACGATCTCTTCGCTTTTGAAAAACACGGCAATCGCATACTAACCTTCCTGCGTCGTGGCGACCAATACATCTACGATCCAGAATACATAAGATACTTTCCCGAACTGCATGACTGGGCCATCCTCAAAGACTACAACAACGACGGCAAACCTGACCTCTTCACATACGGGCTAGCCGGCATTACCGTCTATAAGAACAACGGCTCTCGGTACCCCCATTTTCAACGCGTCACCAACCAGTTGCAGGCATTTTATTACAACGATTACATCAACATCTATGCTTCTCCGGACGACTACCTGGTCATTGACGACATTGATCATGACGGGCACTTGGACATTCTCAACTTCTGGGTTTTAGGCAAATATGTTCATCAACTGCGCAACTACAGCGACGACCCCAACGTCTTCGACTTTCGCTTGGAGTCCGAATGCTGGGGGCATTTTGAAGAGGCCGCCGACAACAACGCAGTGACCTTGTTTTCAGACTGCAACCAGCGCATAGAGGACGATGGCCACACACGCCATGTTGGTTCCTCTATGTTGCTGCACGACTTTGATGGCAACGGGCTGCCCGACGTCCTCATTGGCGACGTTGATTCCCCGAACCTCATTTTGCTGCACAACACAGGCACACTCGCGGAAGCGCAAATGACCACCCAAGACACCGCGTTCCCCGTGAATGCACCCGTGCAACTCTACTCCATGCCCGCACCGTCTATGGTCACACTCCCCGCACAAACCCAGCCATCCCTGTTAGTATCGCCCTCCGACCCGTCACTGACAAAGTCGCAGGACCTCAACAGCGTGTGGCGCTACGACTACAACGACAATCTGCAGCAATACACCCTGACCAATACCGCATTTCTGCAAGAAGACATGATAGATGTGGGTAGCGGCTGTCATCCTGTTCTGTTTGATTGGAACAACGACGGACTACTTGACCTTTTTCTTTCCAACTACGGCAGTTTCGACAGCGCACAGGTAATCAATGGATTTCTCACCTCCTACTTCTCCTCATCCATTCAATATTATGAAAATGTAGGCACGGCCACCGAACCTGCTTTTGAATTGCGCGACCATGATTTCGGGCACCTAAAAGCACTCCATTACCAAGCTCTCCACCCCACTTTCGGAGATTTTGACGGCGACGGACTCACCGACATGCTCTGCGGTCAAAAGGACGGCACCTTAATGCTCATTCCACACCAGAGAATTCTAAACGGGAATGGCGAAATCACGGAGTACTACCAGCAAATAGACGTAGGCGACTATAGCACGCCGCAGTATTTTGACTTGGACCAAGACGGCTATGAGGACCTCCTCATCGGCAATCGACGCGGACTAGTAAGCTATTACCAGCACAATGGCAATGCCGGAGCGCCTACGTTTACGCACATCACCGACAGTTTAGGACGAATAGACGTTTGCAACCACAACACATCCTATTTCGGATATAGCGTACCCTGCTTCCATCGCGACACCATCCATGGCACGACCGCCATATGTGGCTGCGAGCAAGGTTATATTTACTATTATAAAGAATTTGACGACGCACCGTTGCAGCCCCATTATGGATATATACTCTATGAAACCCGAGACTCGCTGTGCTGCGACCACTGCACCGAAGATCTATGGGACGGCAAGCGTACAGCACCGGCCATCGCCGACCTCAACGGAGACCACTACCCCGACCTCCTCATCGGGCAATATGCCGGCGGCGTGACCTTCTACAAAGGGCGATTCCCGCATTTCAACGGCATCGGTATCGAGGAACATACTAATGACATCACGATACTCCCCAATCCCACCAATTCCCTGCTGCATATCCGTAGCGAAAATCTAGCAATCCAAGAGGTCCGCCTCATAGACATTTCCGGTAGAACACTTCTCCTCACCGACCAAAACATTTTAAATTTAAGCACTTTTCCATCTGGCATCTACATCGTGGAAATCAATCATTCCATCCGAAAAAAAGTAGTGAAGTTTTGATACTCCAAGGAAGGGTTTGACAACGTTGCCTAAGAAATCCTTACAGACACACTAACGTTCTCTAAAAGAAATGGCCTGACCGCCACCGGCTGACATCTTTATGGTGAGGATATCCTTCGCCGTCACCGTTTTCGTCATGATCTGATATGCCGTGGGATTAGTCTGCCAGTCGGTCTCTTCCGCATCCGCATAGATAGTGGCAACATATTCGCGTCCAGGCAGGAGAAAATCCAACGGCACCCTAAGTTCGCGTGGCTGTTCATTGGTAGATGCTCCAAGAAAGAACTGCTGTCCTGCGCGCCGCACCACGACCACATATTCGCCAATTTCACCTTGCAAAGCCTTCGACCAATCACAATCGGGATTAAAATCGCGGAAGAACTGAAAAGCGGGATGTCCCTCAT
>JAZRYC010000085.1:0-2306 GCA_045600525.1 Bacteroidales bacterium | reverse complement strand
GAAACTGCTTTCAAAAGTTACGGGACCAACAACGGGAACCATTCGTGCCAAGGGCCGTATCGGATCCTTGCTGGAAGTGGGAACGGGTTTCCATCAGGAGATGACAGGCCGAGAAAACATTTTCCTCAATGGTGCCATTCTTGGCATGACCAAGCAGGAAATTGCACGCAAACTGGATGAAATCGTCGATTTCTCAGGTTGCGAGCGTTACATTGATACGCCTGTGAAGCGATATTCTTCCGGTATGATGGTGCGCTTGGGTTTTGCCGTTGCAGCACACTTGGAACCGGAAATCCTTGTGGTTGACGAAGTTTTGGCAGTTGGTGATGCTGAGTTTCAGAAGAAGGCTATTGGCAAGATGCAGGATGTGGCTTCCGGAGGACGTACGGTACTATTTGTAAGCCACAATATGAATTCGATAAAACAGCTTTGTAAATCCGGTGTCGTTTTGAAAAATGGACAGGTCGATTATATAAGCACGGCACGCGATGCTGTGGATTATTATATCGGTAATTACCAGAAAAATACAACAGCCATGTTTTTTGAGAATCTTCAGAAGGCTCCTGGAAATGATAAAGTCCGGATTCGTTCAATGGAGGTGAAGACATCAAGTGGGAAAGAAAAGATAACTATTGATGACGAAATTTGTGTAAGTCTTCAGTTCTATAATTATGTGGCCAATTCAATGATAGACTGTACATTTGAGTTGCGTACTGCGGATGATTTGTGCGTCTTTCACCGTTGGTGTAATTTTTCGCCTAATCATGATAGTAAGATTGGCGAGCAGAAAATATCGTTTTCAATACCCAAACATTTACTGAATGCGGGCAAGTACTATTTCCGCGTCTTTTTTGGCGAGAATGAGGCGTATTTGATGTGGGGCGATTTGGTATACAATTTTGAGGTGGAATATACCAATGAAAGAATAAATGGCGTTGACGACAATATGCTTTTCCAGATAAAGCCTGGTGTTATTCGGCCTGAATTGAATTTTTGTCACGAAATGGTGAAGTGAAATGGTGAACAATGCTCCTCAATTAATCCAACTTCCCAAGTTCCTCGATGAACGGGGTAATCTTTCCTTTTTCGAAAACGAGGTTCAGTTGCCTTTTGCCATCAAGCGCGTCCATTGGATTTACGATGTGCCCGGTGGTGAAGAAAGGGGAGGATTGGCGTATAAGCAAACGGAAGAGTTTGTCGTCGCACTTTCTGGGAGCTTTGATGTGGTGGTTGATGATGGCCAGTCCAAACAGGTTTTCAACTTGAATCGTTCGTATATGGGTGTATATGTGCCGAAAGGGTGCTGGCGATCCATAGAGAATTTCTCCACAAACTCGTTGGCCATGATAGCAGCGTCAACCTATTATGACCCCGGTGATGTCGTCAGGGATTACGACATGTTCCTGGCTTTGTCAAAAAAACACGAGATAGGAATTGGTTCGCATCAGTTGGAGGAGAAGAAGACCATTCTGAATACTTTGGGCAAAGGCTCTGTCTACGGCTGCTCCATGATTGAACTGGACCGGCATCATAGCAACCGGAAGGGTGACATCAGTGTCGTGGAAAATGGCATAACGGTTCCGTTTGATGTGAAAAGGGTTTATTACCTGTATGATGTGCCTGGAGGAGTGAGCAGGGGAGGACATGCCCATAGGGACCTATATCAGCTGATAGTGGCGGCAAGCGGCAGCTTTACCGTCATTCTTGATGATGGCAAGGTGAAACGCAGCTTCCATTTGAACAGACCTTATCAGGGACTGTTAGTTACGCCTGGAATATGGCGTACTTTAGAGGATTTCTCATCGGGGTCGGTGTGCATGGTGCTGGCTTCGGAAAAATATGATGCCGCTGATTATATCCGTGATTACGATGAATTTATTCAATACAAACAATCGTTATGATTAAGTTTCTCGATTTGCAGGTCGTTACCGCCAAATATGCCGATGAGATTCACGAAGCTGCTTTGCGCGTGATTGATTCGGGCTGGTATCTTCAGGGCGAGGAGAATGCCCGCTTTGAACGGCATTACGCTGAGTATATCGGTACGAAACATTGCATCGGCTGTGCCAACGGGCTTGATGCCCTGATTTGGATTTTCAGGGCCTATATCGAAATGGGGGTGATGCAGTCCGGCGATGAGGTCATCGTTCCGGCCAACACCTATATTGCAACCATTCTGGCTATCACTGAAAACGGGTTGGTTCCTGTTTTGGTCGAACCAAAAATCGACACGCTGGAGATTGATGGCGACCTGATTGAGGGTCACATTACGCCGCGCACCAAGGCAATCTGCATCGTACACCTCT
>JAZRYC010000084.1:0-8986 GCA_045600525.1 Bacteroidales bacterium | reverse complement strand
ATCAGCTTATTGGGCAACTTCTCACGCAATAGTTTCATTTATCAGCCATCCAATCGTACCACCAACTACGGGTCCGTTTCCGATCTCAAGCAAATGGTCGTCTATTTTGACGGACAGGAAGTGGACCGTTACGAAAACTATCTTGGGGGCCTCACCTTCTCTTATAAGCCCAACGACAACAACCTACTACGCCTCATTATCTCATCCTACTACGCCAAGGAAGGCGAGACATACGACATTCAAGGCCAATATTGGCTTAACGATGTGGAAATCGGCAACAACTATTCAGTCAATATCGTATCCAATCGCGGCTATGGTACCTACTTGGAACATGCGCGAAACCACATCACTTCCATCGTGTCCGCTGCCGACCTGCGCGGTGACCATAAGCTACCCCACGCCAACACCCTCTCCTGGGGATTTAAGGTCCAGAATGAAATCATTCATGACAAAATCAAGGAATGGACATTGCTAGATTCCTCGGGCTACACCCTCCCCTTTATCTTCAACACCCCGGGCGAGGAAGTTCCCTTGGACGATCCATCCCGTATCCTCACCATCGGCGACGGAAACTACCTCGTATCCCAGAACAACCTACAGACGTTCCGTTTCACGGGATTCCTTCAGGACACCTGGAACATTGACGGCGACAGCCTTCCTCACTATATTCTCAATGCCGGTGTTCGATTTCATTATTGGACCTATAACAAAAAAGAATTCACAGCCTCCCCCCGACTCTCCTTCATCTACAATCCGCATTGGAAGCACGATTGGATTTTCACCTTCCGCACAGGTCTCTATTACCAACCAGCCTTCTACCGCGAAATGCGATATAAAGACGGAACCCTCAATCCAAACATCCGTTCTCAACGATCCTTCCAAATCGTTGCCGGGGCCGAATACAACTTTAAAATATGGAGAAGACCCTTTAAGTTTACCTCTGAAGCTTATTACAAGTACTTGGATAGACTCATCTCCTACAATATCGACAACGTCCAAATCACCTACAGCGGAGAAAATGATGCGATTGGATATGCCACTGGCGTTGATCTGAAAATCAGCGGCGAGTTCATCAAGGGGCTTGAGTCATGGTTCTCCGTTTCGCTCATGAAAACGCAAGAGGACATTCTCAACGATTTCTATTACGACACCCTCGGCAACCGTATTGAGCCTGGATTCATTCCTCGTCCAACAGATCAACGCGTATCCTTCAATCTGTTTTTCCAAGACCACATACCCGGATATCCCCAATTCCGCGTTCACCTCAACTTTGTCTTTGCCTCCGGCCTAACCATTTGCGCTCCTGATGCTCCAGCCTACACACGATTCCGCGAACATACTTGGTACCGCCGCGCCGATATCGGCTTTTCTTTCATGCTGCTTGAACAAAGTCGTGACCGTATGCGAAACAAATCCGCATTCATTCGCAGCATTAAAAACGCCGGCATCTATGTCGAAGTATTCAACCTCCTCGGCACAAACAACATATCCTCCTACTTCTGGATCAACGATATCTACGGAAACCAACATGCTGTGCCGAATTTCCTGACCGGACGATTGCTCAACGTCAAATTTGCCGTTGAATGGTAAAAATTTCTTAAGAAGCAAATTCCCCCAAAACATTTTTTTCGTATTTTTGCCCCGTTCAAATGGTGAAGAACTATCTTCCATAGTAGTTCTGAAAGGGAAACAGGTGTGATTCCTGTACAGTACCCGCTGCTGTATGTCCCATTCGTTTTCGAAACATAATCGTCACTGTCGCAAGACGGGAAGGCGTTTCGAAAGGGATAAGTCAGAAAACCTGCCACTTGACGAGTTGTTAACCGCTTCGGGAAATAGGCTGGTTCCTGTTTTTCTATGTTTCCATAGAGTACCCCATTTCCTCGAAGCACATTATTCACTTTTAAAATGCCGAGGACATGCATTTAAAACAACATCCAATTTCAAATTCCGTGCTGATTGCACTCATTGCAAGCATCTTTTTTTCCGCATCCTGCATCAGACCTAATCCCGGTCCGGAGAACGTCATTGACGCGCACACCGATGGTATTTACGTTTTGAACGAAGGCTTGTTCCAAATGAACAACTGTACCCTTTCCTACTACGACATCGCCAAAGGCACTGTGACCGACAACATTTTCCTTCAAGCTAACGGCCGAGGATTGGGAGATTCAGGCAATGATCTTCAACGATATGGAAATCGACTCTATGCCGTCATCAACAACTCAAACCGAGTAGAAGTAATGGACCTTAAAACGGCCCAATCCATCAAAGCAATCGACTTGCCTGGAAAACAACCGCGCCACATTTGCTTTCATGATGGGAAAGCCTACGTCAGCTGCTTTGACGGCGATGTGGTCCGCATAGACACCGCCACTTTGGAAATAGAAACTTCCGTTCACTCCGGCAACAATCCAGAAGGCATCTGCGTCAGCAGCGGAAAGCTCTACGTGGCCAACTCCGGAGGCTTGAACTATCCCAACTACGACAACACCATCTCCGTTTTCGACCTCAACACGATGAGCCTGCTCAAGACTATTACGGTTGGCAGCAATCCTTCCAAACTTTGTACCGATAACGACGGCTTTGTTTACGTATGCTGCCGAGGAAATTATGATAATGAAAGTGGGCGGCTCTTCAAAATAGACCCCATCACCGACCAACCCTGCCAAGAATGGGAGCACGTTCAAAACTTCTCCGTTTTCCAAGGCAAGGCATACGTATATGATGTAAGCTACAAGGCTTCGGCCAACATCCAAGTGATTGACCTCCATCAATCCGACAATGCGCGAAAAGCTTTTATCACCGACAGCACACACATACAGATGCCTTACAGCATTGCCGTCAATCCTTTAAATGGAGACGTTTATATTGCGGATGCATACGACTTCACCGTCACGGGAGACATCTATTGTTTCAGTTCTGAAGGAAAACTCAAATTCTCATTCGGGGCCGGTTTAAATCCCAATTCCATCGTATTCAACAACTAATCCTTTCTACTTCTTCAGCAACTGAAACGGTTAAACCGTTATTCTCATGATCCGGCGCAGACTTTTTTCGCATAGTCCTACATCGTATGGAAATTTTGCGTACGTTTGCGCCGGTCATATCTAACTTTGGTCTTATCCATATAACATGAAACCCTCCAACGAGATACGGGAAAAACTCAACCTGATATTACGCTCGCTTCCTGAGAAGCCGGGTGTTTATCGTTTTTTTGATGAAAACGGAACCATCATCTACGTTGGAAAGGCAAAGCGATTGAAACGACGTGTCTCCTCCTACTTCAACAAAGAGCACGATTCCGCCAAAGTTCGAATGCTGGTCACAAAAATCAGAGACATCCAGACCACAGTAGTAGACAATGAATGGGAAGCTCTCCTGTTGGAGAACAACATGATTAAGCAGTTCAAGCCACGATACAACATCCTCCTCAAGGACGACAAATCGTACCCTTGGATAGCGATCACCAAAGAAGACTTTCCCCGTATATTCCCAACGCGCCATCCCGAACCCCATAAGATGCAGCTCTTCGGCCCATACTCCTCTGTAAAGCACATGAATGCGCTACTGGAAACCATCCATAACATGTTTCCTTTGCGCAACTGCCGCAGACTGGTACGGAACGAACGCCCCTGTATGCAATATCAGCTGAAGAAATGCTCCGCCCCCTGCTGCGGTTTCGTCAATAGAGAACTATATCAGGAAAACATTCGGAAAATCATAGACATTATTCAAGGAAATCGGAAAGAAGTCATCACCCAACTTCGCGAAGAGATGATGTCTTTAGCCGACAAATGGGAATTTGAAAAAGCAGCCTCCATCAAAAGGCAAATTGATACGTTACAGGAATATGTGGCCAAATCCGTGGTTGTCAGTCCACAACTCACCCAAATGGACGTATTCGGCATGGAGGAAGACGAAGATTGCGCCTACATCAGCTTCCTGCGCATTGTGGATGGGGCCATCGTCCAGGCACACACCTTAGAGCTCAACAACAAACTGGACTCCAATCAAGAGGACCTCCTTTGGGAAGGTATTTTGGAAATGAAAGAACGATTGGGAGGGCTTTTCAGCACCATAATCGTACCCTTTGCCTGTAGCATCGTACCCGACGGATATGAACTACTGGTTCCACAACGAGGCGAGAAAAAGAAATTATTGGAATTGGCGGAACGCAACGCGCACTTCTACCTTTTGGAAAAGAAAAAACGGCAGGACCTCGTCAATCCTGAGCGCCGAAGTCAGCGCGTCTTACTTGCCCTGCAGGAAGCCTTAGGAATGAAGACATTGCCGAGGCATATTGAGTGCTTCGACAATTCCAACACTCAGGGCGATGATCCCGTAGGGGCCATGGTATGCTTTATGGATGGGAAACCCGCGAAAAAAGAATATCGACATTTCAACATCAAGACCGTTGTCGGGGCAGACGACTTCGCTACCATGGAAGAAGTCGTGTATCGCCGCTACCACCGTTTATTAGAGGAGAACAAGGCCCTTCCCGACCTCATCGTCATCGATGGTGGCAAGGGACAGCTCAACGCCGCATATCGCGTATTGAAAGCCCTACACATTGAAAATCGCGTTATGATTGTCGGCATCGCCGAACGATTGGAGGATATTTACAAGGTGGGAGATGAATTTCCAATATACATTGACAAAAAATCGGAAGCCCAAAAGCTTTTGCAGCAAGTGCGCGACGCCGTACATGACTTCGGTATTGCCCACCATCGCAACCGACGTTCCAAAACCAGCATCGCCTCCGTATTAGACAACGCCCCCGGCATCGGAACAATATTGAAGAAAAAACTATTGGTAAACTTCAAGAGCATCAAACGTATCCGTGAAGCCAGCGAACAGGAACTGGCTGCCATCATCGGCCCAAAGAAAGCCGCCGACTTGAGAGACTACCTCGCACAACACGCCTAATTAGCGATGGAGCACCTTACGACGTACCCCGTCCCAGACCTTCTTCACCATGGTTCTCTCCGCATACAACAGAACCACCACATACACCAGCAACAATACTGTGTTAAGCACAAACACCATAATCTGATTATCTGGTCTCAGCCAATGGCTAACGAAATACAATCCCATGGCCAAGGCAAAATATCCCAACAATGCAGGGAGCTTATAGGGCACCGGTTCCTTCTTCTGACCAACGATGTAGGAAAGCACCATACAGATGCCATAGCCTGCGAAACCACCCCACGCACAAGCCATATATCCGTACTTCGGCACAAAAATGAAATTTATGGCCAATAAAGCCGTGCAGCCAATAGCGGAGAAAATGGCACCCCACCAAGTCTGCTTATTCAATTTATACCAGAACGAAAGATTGAAATATACCCCCATGAATATCTCCGCCATCATCACAATGGGAACCGTTCGCAAACCTTCCCAATAGTTGCGCTGAATTATGTATTTGAACACGTCCAAATAGAGGGCCACCATGAGGAAGGCCAACAACGTGAAAATCACATAATACTTCATCACCTCGGCCTGCATTTCCTTATTATTTCTATCTCTCTGCCCACCAAAGACAAAAGGCTCATACGCATACCGAAAGGCCTGCGTAAAAATGGCTATAATCATGGCAATCTTGACACAGGCACCATAAATGCCCAACTGCACTTCACCCTCCTGACCGGGCACAATGAATTTATAGCATATCTTATCTGCCACCTGGTTGAGAATACCGATAAGGCCTAACAACAATAACGGCCACGTATATTTCAGCATATCCTTCAACAAAGAACGGTCAATACCGAAACGCATATCGCGCAATTCGGGAATAAATCCGAACGTGACCGCACCGGTGCATATCAAGTTCACCATAAACACATAGCCGACCTGATAGGCAGGGTCATACCAGCGCATCAACGAGGGAGCCGTTTCACACAAATGGGGTGCCACACAGAAAATAAAAAGATTCAACCCTATATTGCAGACAATGAAGGAAAGCTTCAAAATGACAAACTTCAATGCCCGGTTCTGATTACGCAGCTGGGCAAATAATATAGCCTGAAAAGCATCCAGCGCCACCACGGACGCCATCATTCTGATGTATTCCGGATGCTCGGCATAATTCAAACCCGTGGCAATGGAGCCGCCAAAAAACATACACACCAGCCAAAACAGCAAAGACACCAAACCCACCGCACTGGCTGCCGTGGAAAACGCCTTCTTGGAATCCACCTCTTCACGATTGGCAAAATAGAAAAACGTCGTCTCCATACCGAAGGTAAGCAATACCAAGAGCAATGCCGTATAGGCATATATATTCGTCACCACACCATATCCGCCCGAAGCCGCGGCGATCTTATACGTATAGAGAGGAACCAGCAGATAGTTTAAAAAACGACCGATAATACTGCTTAACCCATAAATGGCGGTCTGCCCCACCAACTTTTTCAACGAATTAGCCATACGCTCTTAATTTTGTTTGCTTGCTTATAAATAATATCGCGGCACTCTAACCGAACAGTCGCAAAATTAGCACTTCCATACTGTGTTCGTGCATCATTCCGAAAAACTTACCAACGTATAAACGTAAATATTTATTGTCAAATAATGCTCTATTATTCTCAAAAATCGATAATCTCTATCGTTGCATCGCACAAATCTTCCCGTATTATTGGCAATAAAAGACAATAAAAAAGATACCCTCTCCGTTAATGGGAACAATATTTATGATTATGAAAAAAGCATCTACATTTATTATACTATTTACAGTCATGACAACATCCTTCGCACAGCAGACGCCGAAGCAGATTGCCGCGGCGCTGAAAAGCTATGAGCAGAAAATCCAACGCTACGACAACGGCTTTGACACCGTCTATATAGACATTGACGAGCAAATTTACCTGCAACGCGAAAACCCCGCCAATCTTGCCATTTGGCACAGCTGCATGGCCGACCTGCTGCAACAGTATTACCAGCAGAACCAATGGCGCATTATGGACCGCACACCTTTAGAGGGCGACGTGCCCGCCGACCTTAATGTCTGGGATTTGCAGACACTCGTTCGGCAGACCCTCTACCACTATCAGAAGTCCATTGAAAATGTGGAGCTGCTATCGAACATTCCTATAAAAGACTACAAGGATTTGCTCGACTCTTTGACTTCGGAGGCCTATCGTCCCACATTGTACGATTTCCTGGCCTTCCGTTATCTCGACTATCTCAGCACGAGTCTTCGAAACATGCCCGTTCCGAGCACACCGTTCGATATCAACAACGGCAAGTACTGGACCGAAAACAGCGTGTTCACCAACATGCTGATTTCTTCTCCCGATGACCTTTCTTTCTCCTACCTGACTTTGAAAACGATGCAGACGCTCACCAAACTGCACCTGAACGATGCCGACCCACGGGCGCTGATAGATGTCACCATCCGACGTTTCAACTATTTGTCGGAACATTCCACCTTGGAAAACGCCTCCGAACTGCAGCTGAAGGCTTTGGAGCAAATGGAGAAACAATATCAAGGCAAAGGCTATGAAATGATCGCATACGCAATGGGCGAGTATTATAGAAACCGAGCTGATAAATACAGTGAAAACCTCCATCCGGAATACAAAGATGATTACATTAAGGCGTTAGAATGGTTTGACAAGACTATCGATGCCGCACCGGAATCCATTGAGGCCAACAATGCCCAATCAGCCATTCGGGACATCCAACTGTCAACTATCACCTTTGCCCATAGCGTCATTTATCCCGGGCAACCATCTTTGCTCAATTTCTTTTTCAAAAATTGTAAAAAGATAAACCTGCGCGTTATTCCGATGACGGAAACAGAATACGAGGCCATCTCAAGACAGAACGCCAAGAACAGATTCGCCCAACTCATTCAGAAAAAATATCTTTTCGAGAAAAACATCCCGTTGCCAGAGGTTCGAGATTATCGAACCAAAAGCGGAAACTATCTTTTGCCGGCATTGAAAAACGGTTCATACGTCATTCTCGCTACGAATGGAGAATTCAATGCCAACAATAAAAAAGAGTACACGGAGATATTCGTCCGAGTTAATGAGGCCAATCTGTCTTATCGTCGAAACGGCAAACAGATAGACTTTTTAGTGGTTGATAAATTTTCAGGCTATCCTCTGCAGGGCGCAACCATCCAAGTGAAATCATACGAAGACTATGCTCATAAGGTTCTTCTAAACTCCGATAAGTTAGTTACGGACAAAGACGGGAAATGCACACTGAAAGAATTAACGGGTAATTACTCAGTCATTACCGCCTATTGGAAAGACAGCAAACCTTTCTATGTATCTACCGAATATTCTTACTTTTTCCCAAATAATGAGGGAAAAGATTCCGTGATAAGACAAAACACTCACATTTTCACCGACCGGAACATTTACCGTCCCGGCCAAACTGTTTATTACAAAGGTATTGTTGTAGAAAAAGTGCAAAGATATTATCCGAAAACATCCACAGAGACTGTGCGGACGGTTCCCGATGAAAAGGCAGTCATCCGACTACTTGACGCCAACGGCCAACAACTGGATGAAAGAGAGCATATTACCAATGAGTTCGGTTCCTTCTCCGGCAGTTTTGTAATTCCCACTTCCAGTCTGACGGGGCACTTCCGACTGGCCACTTCCAACGGCAGTTGTAGTTTCAGCGTAGAAGAATACAAGCGCCCGACTTTTGAAATTGCCATTGACCAGCCCAAAGAAGAGTTCAAGTTGGAACAGGAGGTTGCTGTCACGGGCAAGGTGAACGCCTACGCCGGCTACGGCGTTGGAAACGCCATCGTGAAGTACCACGTAGTGCGTAAAGCCTCCTTCCCCTGGTGGCGCTGGTGGTGGTATAGTCCCAGCAGCAACCCGGCAGAAATCGCCAGTGGGGAAACCACTACGGACGCCGACGGAAACTTCTCCCTCAACTTCATCGCACAACCCGACCTGGAATGCCAGCGCTTCAACCCGCTCTACAACTACGAAGTGTCCGTCAATGTCACCGACATCAA
>JAZRYC010000083.1:0-19028 GCA_045600525.1 Bacteroidales bacterium | reverse complement strand
CAATGGGTTGGCCTCGTGGTTCGGGAACGTGCCGTCCAAGGTGTCAAACAAATAGGTGGGCTGCTCGCCGTAAATCTCCTTCACCAAGATGGAGGCCATGCCGTTGCAACAGTCCATTACCATGCTGAGGTTGGAGAGGTCGTGGTGGAATTTGGATTGGAATTCCAGGTATTCGGCTTTCACATCGTAAGGCACGATTTTGCCTTTGGATGCGGGTGGTGTGACAGGCTCTTTGGCTAAAATCCTGCGTTCGATTTCACCGAGGCCGGTGTCGTAACCGACGGGCAGCGCATTGGTGCGTGACACTTTCAGGCCGTTGTGCTCCTTGGGATTGTGCGATGCGGTAATCATCACGGAGCCGTCAAAGTGGTGCTGCGCGGTGAAATAATAGACCATCGGCGTGGTTGTCAAGCCCATGTCGTAAACATCGGCGCCGGCATCTGTAATGCCGTTGGCAAGTGTCTCAAACATCTGCGGGGAAGAGACGCGCATATCGCGTCCGACCAGCACTTTGTCTGTCTTCAATTAAGAGGGTAGAAAATAGCCGAATTTGTAAACGGTGTCCAAATCGAAATCCTTGCCGAAGGTTCCGCGGAAATCGTATGCTTTGAATGCGCCCATGATGTAATGATTTTTATCCTAAAATTACTGGAGAAGATTCATCCTGGCTGGCGTCTATCTGGTTCTGCACCATATTCTCCCAACGCAGGAACGAAAATGATTTGATGTCGAATAGCAAGTTGTAAAATGTTCTTGCCCAATAGTTGCGGGTACCGAAGCCGCCTGGTTGCTTTAGGAATTTTTCGCAGAGCACCACAGCGTGAGTGTTGGTTTCAACGATAACAACCCAGATGGCGGCCATCTTAGTGATGTCGTCAAACGATTCCACTAGGAAGGTTAGGGCATATTTTGAACTGGTCGGAAAATCAATTCCCGAGATGTAGTCAATGATTTGTTCTTCGGAAAGCACATATTTAATATCTATGTGCGGAGTAGTGGTTTGATTGATTTTCAGTCCTTTGTTGATCTTCGTTGTCAGCGACAGGTCATACTGCATGACGGGCTTTCTGAAGCTCATTCTAACATCGTATTTCTTTTGGTCATTTAAGATGAGCAAATTCCAATCATGAAGATAATGTTGGAAGATTTCCTGGGAAAAATCGAATCCTTTTTTGGTAAAATGCGCCTTCGCGAAATTGATGCCCGTCCATAGTATTTCCTTGACGTTCAAGAAATCAATAAAAAGAGTTTCGTTCAGGTACATAATAAACTATTTGACAAATAAGGGTTAAGCGAAGACTTCGTTAATAAGATCGGAAAATTCTCTATAAGCACTGGTTTCATTCAAATCTTTCAAAGCTTCTGCAAGCGCTTCATATCTCCATTTATAATCGGCTTTCCCATTGGGTGCATGAAAACGTTCCCAAACTTTGTCTCCGATTTGTCTATAATCTTGAGCAATAGCCCGCATATTGCTGAGTTTGTCGCCCATAGCGACCATTTTGACTTCGTATGAAGCCATAGACAGGCGCTCTAAAGCTTTTATTTTAGTCTCACGCCATCCTTTGGGGGCCTTGTCAGAAGTGGATACTGGATCCGTTTCAGCGTCCACAAGGTCTGCTATATGCTGACCAAACACAGAGCGGATTTCTTCAATTGTCACTTCCGTGTCTTCCACTGTGTCATGAAGAGCAGCGGCAGCCAACAGATCTTGGTCGTCGGTCATAGTGGCGACAATGGAAACCGCTTCCAGGGGATGGACAATATAGGGGAAATTTTTCGCACGCCGCGCTGTGTTCGCATGGGCTTTCACAGCAAACACGATAGCCTTGTCCAAAATGGATGAATCAATATTTTCGTTACTCATATCAGTTTTAGGCTTTGGAGTCGTTCATAGGTGTTTTTGGCTCGTTCAACGTTATATTTGCTAGTTCTATTAACCGAGGTGTAGAAATCTTGCAGTTCTTTAATTCCGCCGCCATTTTTAACTATATGAATAATGCACAGGCTCTGTACAGACAGTGATTGGGCAATAATATCCAAATCGGTATTGGCCAGTTGCTCAACAGCAAATTTCTTGGCAAGAGCCGCACATTGTTCTTTCATCGCTTCAATATCACCCAGGGTTTTGAATCCAAGGTGGACGAAAACCTTCAAATAGGGATAAAGATTATCTTCATAAATTTCAGCCTGATTGAAAGAGGCTATTTCCTGTGTCAGCATTTGGAAAGGTTTCAATTCAAGGTAGCTACGGAAAGTATCGCCATTGAGTTCAACCTCTTTAAAGTCGCCAGAATGGACCAGACTTTGCACTTTATAGCGGTAATTGGAGACATCTTTACGCAAGGAGGCAAATTGCTCATCGGCCAGTTCCAACAATCCTGCCAGACGGTTAATCGTACGAATATGCTTTCCCGGGATTTCGACACCAGATTTATAACCGATGTCATGCTCGATAGTCGCCCACACGTGTTGCAACGCCGAACGCATCTGGATCTCAAAGCGGTATTCGTTTATCTGCGGACAGGAAGGATCCTGATACACAGTGGTTGGAATACGGCAGATATAGTGCAAGGACATATATCCGAAATGATGTGGATCAGAAATTTTTCTTTTATCCACAGAATTTTGCCAATCAACATCAAAAATTTTCTCAATCAAGAGAGCAATATTATCAACCTCATCGGTGTAAAAAGTAACAACGCGCACCCCAAGAATGTCAGTAATGTCAGATAGGGAATGGTACTTGTATCCTTTGTTCAACAATTTACCTGATAGACTCTCTCTGGATTTAATTCTTGACTCAACAGCATTGACATACAACCCGTTTTCCTTAATCATTTCATCCAGTTTGGAGCGAACGATGGTCTGCATTTTTTCAAAAACAGAATAGTCCCCATCATACTCCTGAAGGATTCCCTGTCCATGCGCATCTAAAGCTATCGTAGTATTCTTCATAGGAAATGAAAATTAATGTGCAAAAGTACGAAAAATTTTCATCCGCTTATGACTATGTGACACACAAATTTAGGCATTCTAACTCATGTTAAGGAATGGGTATTGTTTTTTATAGAGCGACTTAATGGACAATATAAAATTTTGAGTATTTTTGCCGGCTATTAGACACCCAATCCCATTGGATGGTTTTTATTAATTTAATTCATATGGAAGTAAACATTGAAAAGAAAGGTCAAAAGACCTATGTAACAATTATTGGACGACTTGATACCACTACTGCCAACCAATTTCAAGAAGACATTGCGCCTCTTATGGAGGGAGAAGAACCTGATATTGAAATCAATTGTGCAGAAATGAATTATACCTCATCACAAGGTCTTAGAATGTTTCTCATGTTGCAAAAAAGTGTAACGGCGCGTCATGGAAAGATGGTCTTAACCAATATGCAGGATCCTGTCAGACAGGTCTTTGATATTACAGGATTCTCCAATATCATCAATATATTGTAACTAGGATCTTTCTCCATTATGAAGAAGTCCTTTAATCCCATTGCCGGCAGGAGTGGTGAAATCATTGAATATATAATGTCTTCACCCTTAATGCCTCAAGATGATGTTTTTCTCTTCAATTTTCGACTTTCTGTTGAGGAGGTTGTTGAGAATGTAGTTAATTATGCATACGAAAATGGTGATGGATTCTTGGATGTTGAAGTGGACAAACTACCTGGATCAAACCGATTGTTTGTGGTTCTTTGCGATGGCGGACATCCATTTAATCCATTGGCAAAGGAAGACCCTGACCTTACTCTTGCCGTTGAGGATAGGCCCATCGGAGGATTAGGCATTTTTCTTTGCAAACAATTAATGGATGAAGTCACTTATCGTTATGAGAATGGTTGCAACATTCTAACACTTCAAAAGGAGATGCCTCTATGAGACGAACAGCCAAATCTTTTTCGGCTCGCCTTACAGGGCGAATTTTATTGTTAGCCTCCATTCTTTACATTATTGCCATCAGCATTATTGCCCGAACGACCTTTAAAACCATTGAGGAAGATGCTTTTCGAAGCACGAAAAGCATTCTTGAGGCAACAACGTTGCACATTGACAACACTCTGGGAAAGGTGGAGACCGCAACCATCAACACGCAATGGATGGCATTGGAAAATCTGCATGACACCATTGAACTTTATCATATCACCCAGCAATGCGTGGAATGCATACCTGATGTGATTGGGTGCGCTATAGCGTTGGATTCTTCCATTACAGGACAAAAATATCTATCCCCCTACTCCTATTCTGATGCTCATGATAATATATTTTCCAAAGAACTTGGCAATAATAATTACAATTATTATGAGATGGATTGGTATAAAATACCTATGCAACAAGGAAAGCCAAAATGGTGCAAGCCCTATTTTGACGAGGGCGGCGGCGAATGGCTGATGTCCACCTACAGCATACCCATCAAAGATAGCACAGGACATATTTACGGCATCGCCACAGCGGACATTTCGCTCCATGAACTAACCACGATGATTGCCCACACCAAGCCATACGACAATTCTTACACCGTATTGATAGACAGAGAGGGCAATATTCTTTCCGATGGAAGACAGACACTGAAGACGCAAGACCATACATTTAATGACACATTGTATGCTCCTTTGGCAAAAGCCATGCGTATGGGGGAAACCGGCACGATGAAATTCCAAGAATCCAAAGACCAAGTGTTCGCCGTGTACGGTCCTGTAAATAACGGCTGGTCCGTTGCAGTGGTTTGTCCTTACAAAGATGTCTTTGCCCATACTATTCGAACAAACAACATTTTCCTACTGGTATCTATTCTCGCTTTGGTTATATTGTGTTTATTGTGTATGGTAACCATACGAAAGCTGCTAAAACCGGTCTCCCAATTAACCGATTCAGCCATTTCCATGGCCCATGGCAACCTTTCCACCCAATTGCCCGAGATCAAAACACAGGACGAACTCGGCAAACTACGGGATTCTATGGATTTTATGCAAAAATCCATCAATTCCTATATTGAGGAATTGAAAACGACGACGGCTGCCAACGAACGTATGGAAAGCGAACTTAACATTGCCAGGAAAATCCAACTGGGGATGGTTCCGCATGAGTTTCCAGAAAGTATCTATGCGAGTGTAAAGCCTGCAAAAGAAGTGGGTGGGGATCTGTATGACTTCTTCTTCATGGAAGATAAACTCTATTTTGCCATAGGCGATGTGTCGGGCAAAGGAGTACCTGCAGCCTTAGTAATGGCCATTACCAAAGCTGCCTTCCGATTTATTGCGAAGATGAACATCCCTATTCATGAAGTGGTTGCCAAAATAAACAAAAGCCTTTCGGAAGCAAATGAATCCAGTATGTTTGTTACTTTTTTTGCCGGCTGTCTGGATACGAACACGGGTGAAATACAATACTGCAACGCGGGTCATAATCCGATGGTGATTATACCTCCTAAAAATGCGAAAACAGTAGCCCCCTACTTTCTGGAGACCAAACCGAATCTAACAATCGGCCTGATGCCGGATTTTCCATACGTGGAAGAATGTGTTACATTGGAAAAAGGTTCTCGCATCGTTCTATATACAGATGGAGTAACAGAGGCTGAGAATGTGGATAAAGTTTTGTACGGAGAAGATCGACTCCTCGCATGGGCACAAGGAAAAGACCTCGAAAGTTACTCGGCAAACAACGTCGGAACCAGCCTGTTGAACTCTATTGAAGAACATGCGCAAGGCGCAGAACAAAATGATGATATTACCATCATGATAATAGATTTCAAATAATCCTATTGACTTTTTTAGAAATCTTCGGCGGCATGGATATTTTTGTATCTTTGCCGCCGTTTTGAAAGGGGTGCCTTTATGGCTGAGATCAGACCCGTTGAACCTGATGCGGATAATGCCGCCGTAGGGAGAAAACAGCTTCTTTTTTCAAATTCCCTCTTTCAGTATTTTATTGACTTAATAAAACTGTTAGAGTATGTTATTTGGTTTCAAGTTTCAAGTTTCAAGTTTCAAGGATGTAGGAACGCAATTCATTGCGTCCGATAAGCCTTCAAGGATTCAAGGTGCTTTGCTTTGCATTTCGATAATCTTTTGTTGTCTGACTTCGCACGGACAAATGGACACAGTGCAACACGGCGAACTGCAAGGCGTTATGATACACTTTGTGCCGCCTACCGTTCAAACTGCCGGCAATGCTACCACGATGTCGCTGCAGCAGATTCAAAAGCAGCAAGGCAACGGCAGCGTCAACAATTTGCTGGAACTGATGCCGTCGATGGTCACTACCTCCGATGCCGGCACGGGCCTCGGTTACACTTATATGCGTATCCGTGGCATTGACCAAACCCGTATCAATACTACATTGAACGGGGTGACTATCAATGATGCCGAATCACAGGGCTCCTGGCTGGTGAACTTGCCCGATATGGCTTCCTATATCGAGGAGGTGATGGTGCAGAGCGGCGCCAACACTACGCCGGGTTCCATTTCGTATGGCGCCCGTGTGGATTTCAAAACCCGTGAGATTCCGCAAAAACCATTCGCTGAGGTCAACAGCGCATACGGCTCTTTCAATACTTTCCACAATACCGTCAGCGCCGGTACCGGCCTGATTGGCAAACGTTTCTCCGCTTTGGCATCTTTCTCCGACATCCGCAGCGACGGATTCATCGACCGTTCATCCGCACGACTCAATTCCGTCTTTTTTACGGCTCAATATCGTTTTTTGAGCGAAAAATTGCCTACCAAGGATTATGGAACGCTGAGATTTAATCTTCTTTATGGAACAGAACATACAGGCTTGGCTTGGAATGGTGTTCCGTACGATTCGCTGGCCACAAACCGTACGTACAACAGTTGCGGCGAATATTTCACCGACAACGGCGAGCGCCGCTATTATGCCGATGAAAAGGACAATTACACTCAAACGCATTATCAGCTGGAGTATGAGAAGAAATGGTATAATCGAGATTTTTCCAAACGACACCAACTCAATGCGGTGGCCCACCTGACACGAGGAATCGGATATTACCAAGAGTATAAAGACGATAAGAATCCCCTCGGTTATGGACTTTTTCCAGCTGACAGTGCAATCTCTACGGCTGATTTCATCACGCAAAAATATTTGGATAATTACTATTATGGTTTGCATACCCAATACGAGGGAAGCATCCGTTTCAAAGATGATTTCATGCACGGGTTGGCCTGGGTTGCCGGCGTGGATGTGGATAACTACAACGGCCATCATTATGGCAATGTCATGTGGTCGCAACCCGGTTATGTGCAGGATTTTCCGGTAGATTACCAGTGGTATGTCGGACAAGGCGACAAACTGCAGACCAAGATGTTCGCCACTTTGAGATACGCTTACAAAGGTTTTTCTGTTCGGGGCGAATGCCAGTATCGAATGATGGATTATGAAATTGGAGGCACGGATGACAATAGGACGGATGTGACGCAAAGTTATTTGTGGAATTTTGTGAATCCCAAAATAGCTCTGCATTATCTTTTGGATAAAAAACAAAAACTGAGACACAGTTTCGATCTTTCGTACTCTACCGCTAATCGAGAGCCCACGCGCTCCGATATCATTGAGGCGCCTGCCGCTAAAAAACCCGTTCCGGAGACAGTGCATGATTTGGAGTTCAGTTATATGATGTACAACAAGAAGTTCCATTTCAATGCTACGTTTTACGGTATGTTTTATCGAGACCAATTAGTGCTTACAGGAGAAATCAATGATGTGGGGGCCGCCATTATGGCGAATGTCGATAAGAGTTACCGCATCGGCATCGAAGTTGCGGCAGCCTACCAGCCCGTGCGCTTCTTCACCTGGCATATTAACGGTTGCCTTAGCCACAACCGAATCCTCGATTATGTGAACTATGTGGATGACTGGGACAACGGCGGGCAGGTTGAGGAACAGCTGGGCAACACGCCGATTGCCTTCTCTCCAGCAGTTGTGTTGGCCAACGATTTCACATTCACGCCGCTCAAGAACTTTGACATATCGCTTACCACGAAGTTCGTAAGCAAGCAGTATTTGGACAATTCCGGCAATGATGACCGTTGCCTGAAACCGTATTCCTATACCCACTTGCGAATTAGCTACACGTTCGAATTCAAGAAATTCGCCAAGGAGTTGGGACTCTTCTTCCAGGTCAACAACCTGTTCAACGCACTATATGAGAGCAATGCCTGGATTTACAGCTATTATTACGACAGCATCCGCTATGCCGACGCAGGCTACTATCCGCAGGCCGGCATCAACTTTCTGGGAGGCGTGCGATTGAAATTTTAAGGAACAATTATAACTTCATCCATAAACAGCCATGCCTGTTGTCCGGCGCTGACATGCCATTCGGGCATAGCGCCATAGTTGGCGACCTTCACTTTGAGATAGCGGCCAGTGCCGTTGCCCTGCACGGCGAAAGTATGCAACTTTGATTCTTCGGACTTCTCAGAGCCGATGCCGCCGACTTTGCCAAACGGACGGTAGTTGACACCATCATCGGAAATGAGGATCTCAATACCCTTGGGGAAGAAAATCCAAGCGCGCACGTCTTCCAAACAGCTGATGGAGACGCTGCTGACAGCCTTAATTTCTTGTAAATCAATGTCAGCCTCAAAATCTCCAGCGAAGCCCTGCCAGTTGCCCACACGCCAGTTGGCCTTGCCATAAAGCCCGTCGATCAGCCCGTCGTCACCGCCGGCATAGTATTGTGGATTGGGTTTGGTGACGTAGGACAGTTTCTTGTCCTTATTGAACTTTACATACTCGGCTTCCACAACAGGGCTACCTCCAGACACAGCATTATAGGCAATGGCCTTAAAAACAGTGTTGGAATCAATCTTAATAGGATGTGTATAACGAATGCCCTGCGTCGAATCAGGAGTACTACCATCAAGCGTATAATAAACATCCGTCAAAGCCGCCGTAGGATGTGCATTTGGAATGTTTCGTTCAAAAACTCTAGGAATAATGGTGAGAGAGTCATTGAATCTTTTTTTATCGGTAGAAAGATAAGGTACCGTGGTCAGCGTAGCCTTCACCATGGATTTGGGCGTATTCTGATAACCTTTTCCCCAAGTATTACCGGGTGTTTCTCCCATGTGGAAACTAATTTCAGCCCCATCTTTGATTAGCTCGTACGTAAGGTAGGATTGCGGACGATCCTGTCCATCACAGAAAAGAGATTGTACAAAAGGTTTGTCCTGATCGCGAAGAATGGTTATTTTTTTACCATTTTCCAAATCAATGGAAGATTTTTCAAACATCGGATGTCCAACGATATATCTGTTGTCTCCCGGGCATACGGGATAGAAGCCCAAGGCGCTGAGCACGTACCACGCAGACATTTGACCACAGTCTTCATTACCGCAAAGACCGTCAGGCTTACTGGTGTAAAATTCCGACATGATACGTTGTGCAAGCACAGCCGCCTTTTCTGGCTTTCCCACATAGTTATAAAGATATAGGGCATGGTGGCTCGGTTCATTGCCATGGGCGTATTGCCCAATCAATCCAGTGATATCCGACTGATCCCTACCGCTAAGCGCGGCAGTGCTATTAAACAGAGAATCCAGGAAATGCTCAGTAGACACATCACCACCCATGAGGTATATATAGTCATTCACGGCATGGGGTACATACGTGGAGTACTGCCAGCTGTTAGCTTCAGTGTAAAAGTTGTTGACCTCCGTAGGGTTAAATGGTGTGACAAAGCCGCCATTGACCTTGCCATGCATGAAGCCGTTGGGATCAAGAAGATTTTTATACGACTGAGCCCGTTTATAAAACTCCTCCGCCACTTTTTCATTGCCGATGAGTTTGGCAAATGTGGCTATACACCAGTCATCGTAGGCATATTCCAGCGTTTTGGAGACGGACTCATTATCGGCATCTCCAGGTACATAGCCGTATTGTGCGTATTCGGGGCGGCCCAGTTTGTTGAGGGTGGCACTGTGCACCATTGCCTCCAACATCTCGTTTTCATCGTACGGATAGATGCCTTTGATGTAGGCGTCGAGGATGACGGGCACGGAATGGTAGCCGATCATACACCAGGTTTCGTGCGCGGAGAGCTCCCATACGGGCAGCATCGTGCCTTGTTTGTAGTGCAGCATAAAGGTGTAGAGGAAATCTTCCGTACGTTTGCGGTCGATGATGTTCAAGAGCGGATGCAGGGCGCGGTAGGTGTCCCACAAAGAGAATACGGTATAAACGTTGTGCTTGCCGTCGGTTTGGTGGATTTTGCCGTCTTGCCCGCGATAGCGTCCGTCACGGTCACTGTAGAGATACGGAGAAGTGAAGCAGTGGTAGAGGGCGGTGTAGAAGACTTTGAGGTCTTCTTTGTTTGACGTTTCAACTTTTATTTTGCTGAGCTCCTTGTTCCAGACGGCTGTGGCGTTGCCTTTGACCTTGTCGAAATCGAAGCCTGCGATTTCTTGTTGGTTGTTCTGCGCGCCTTTGATATCCACGGCGGAGATGGCCACTTTGAGGGTTACGCTTTTGACCTTGTCGCCGAAATAGACGATGGCTTTACAGTCGGTGCCGTCAATCTTGTTGCCTTGCACGAGTTTACCGTTTTGGTAGAGTTCCACTTTGGCAATCGGGGCGGAGGCGAGCAAGGAGAACGCACAGTATTGGTCAGGGTTCCAAGCCTCGGAGCGGCGGTAACCGACCAGCTCATTGCCCTGCACGGAAAGTTCGGATGCCAACGTCTTGTCGCGGTGCGTAAGATCAATGATGACGCCTTTGGTGCTGTTTTTCGGGAAGGTGTAGCGATGCACACCCACGCGCTCGCCGGCGGTGAGTTCCACAAAGATGCCGTTGTCTAATTTCACGGAATAGTAGCCGGCAGTGGCGTTCTCGTTGTTGTGGGAAAAGGAACAAGCGTACTGTTCGTTGTTGAGCGAAGGGATGCCTACGAACGGAGTGACAAGGATGTCGCCATAGTCGGAACATCCTGTGCCGCTAAGGTGCGTATGAGAAAATCCATAGATGCGATTGTCCGTGAAGTGGTAACCAGAACAGCCGTCCCAGCCGTCCAGTCGCGTATCTGGACTGAGTTGCACACCGCCGAAGGGTACGATGGCACCCGGAAAGGTATGCCCGTGTTCGGCCGTACCGACAAAGGGATTTACATATTCGGATTGCGCATAGCAAAGCGCAATGACAGTTGTCAAGACTAAGGTGAACAGGGCTTTTTTCATTGGAAAACGTTATTCGTTAACAGTATTTGTTCTATTTTTGAGCCATACAAAGCCAACGTAAAGGAGGCAGACGATAGTCACGATGAAGGCGTATTTTGGGTTGGCATTGGCGGCAGCACCGGTGATAACGGGCACGAAGGCGGCGCCCACGATGGCGGTAGTCATCAGACCGGAAATCTCGTTGGTCTTTTCGGGCATCTTATCCACGCAGATGGAGAAAATCAACGGGAAGATGTTGGCGAAACCGATGCCGATGAGGATGAAGCTCAGCCAGGTAGTGCAGGCATTGTACGGCATAAACAACAGGATGTTGCCGAGCAGGGACACCAAAATCGTAATCAACAGGAACGTGTTGGGCTTGATATAGCGCAGACAAACACCGCCAAGGAAACGTCCGACGAAAAGGGCGATGATGAGCACGATGTTGCCCCAAGCTGCAGTGATGGCGGGATTGCCTTCCATTAGAACAGAGGGAATACGGTTAAACATAGAAGCTTCAGCACCGCAATAGAAGAAGATGCCGAAAAACATCATCAGGATGTAGGGGTTGCCGAGGGCTTTCAGACAGTTGCCCAAAGTCGTGGGTTTTTCTTCGTTCCCCTCGTTTTTATTCGGCACGAATGCCAAAACCATAATCAGGGTAAGCAGTAACACACCGGCGAAAATCGGGAAGAGGATGCGGAATCCCATATTGACGGGCTCTGTAGAGCCTTCGGGAGTGAAGGAGAACCAGCCGTATTTCATCAGGGCTGTGCCGATGAGCACGATAATGAGAGAGGTAGACAGAGTGCCGATGGCCTTCACAGATTGGGCAAACGAGAGCATACTGGAGTATTGGCCCTCGGGGCAGACGTCGCGCATCATCGGATTGCCGGACACTTGCAGAATGGTGGCACCGGCACCCATCAATAAGATGGCCAATAGGATAATGGGAAAGTTGAAGGCCATAATGGGCAGGATGGCACCGATGAGGAACAGTATCATACCGATAACCAACATCTTCTTTTTGCCGATCTTGGATTGCCACACACCCGTGGGAACGGATAGCACGCCGAACATAATCATGCCCGCAAAGGATACGAATGAGGCCATAAACGGCGAAATGCTGAATGCTTTTTCAACAACAGAGACCAATTGGCCGGCGGCATCGCCGAAACCCATAGCCAAGAAAACAAAGAATACGGATACAAGGGATAATGTTCTTTTCATAATAATATATGTTTTTGATATTTTTCAAGAAGTGCAAAAATACAAAAAGGATGAATATCTGCAAGACCTTTTCAAAAGGACATACTCACTTCAGAAGCTGACCTTAAGATTGGAAATAATATGTATTTTTGCCGAAATTTTTCTGTTATGTATGAGAATGACCAACGTATTGTCGTCACTTTAGACGCTGGCGGGACCCACTTCCGCTTCAATGCCCTTAGAGGGAACCAATCCATTGTGGAAACCATCGAATATCCTTCCGAAGCACAGCATCTTGATCGCTGTCTCGGGAACCTCGTCCGCGGTTTTGAAGAGGTTATGGAAAAACTTCCGGAGAAACCAGTGGCCATCAGCTTCGCCTTTCCCGGTCCGGCAGACTATCCCAACGGCATTTTCCCCAGCCGACTGACGAACTTTCCCGCCTTTGAAGGGGGCGTGGCGCTAGGTCCATTTTTGCAGCGAAAATTCAATCTCCCCGTATTCATCAACAACGATGCGGACCTTTTTACCTATGGGGAAGCCCTTGCCGGCCTTCTTCCTGAAGTAAACGACAAACTGACATCGGCGGGCAGCGTAAAACAATACCACAACCTCATCGGCTTCATCCTGGGCACAGGTTTCGGCATCGGCATCACATCCCATGAGACTATGTTCATGGGTGACAACTGCTGTTCCGAAATATACTGCACACCCAACAAACTGGAGCCTGAACTGATAGCGGAAGAAGGTGTTTCCCAACGAGCTGTGCTACATAACTACCGAATGCTGGCCAATGATCCTCAAAAGGACACCTATACGGACTCCTTAGACATTTTCCTTATTGCCGAAGGCGCGAAAGACGGAGACCAACTGGCAGCCCAAAAGGCCTTCGCCCGCTTTGGCGAGGTGGCTGGTTATACCATTGCTCAAGCAGTCTGCATATTAGACGGCATCATCGTTCTCGGCGGCGGTCTCTCCAAGTCACAGAAATATTTCATGCCCGCCCTGCTTGCCGAACTCAGAGCCCAAATGCACACACGCTCTGGAGACACGCTTTCCCGAGTACCCTCCTACGTGTATAACCTCGAAGACGAAGCCGAATTCCAAGCCTTCGCAAAAGGCGAACAACGGGAAATCAAGCTTTACGGCACCAACGAGACCATTTTGTGTGACACACAAAAACGATTGGGTATCGCCATTTCACATATTGGAACCAGTCAGGCCACGACCATCGGTGCCTATTGCTACGCACTACACAATCTCCAATAAGATGGTAAAGAAAAAAAGATTGATCCTGCTGGGATGGTTCCTTTTAGCCATCCTAGTAAGCTATGCGCAAGACAGTGTCCTTGCCAGAAAACACATTGCCGCATTGTCCGCTCCCGACATGCACGGCCGCGGATACGCCTACAATGGGGATTCCATAGCCGCCGACTATTTGCGGAAACAGTTCCAAGACATGGACATCCAGCCCTTCGCCTACGACAATTACTACCATCCATACGGGTTCAACGTTTTTGCGATGGAAGGTCCTGTCGCTGCCACACTGGACGGCAAGGATCTAACAGATTGGAAGCAGTTTGCCTTGGCTCCCTACACAAAATCCGCCAACCAAACGTTCCGCATTCTGCCTATTACGCCTGAAACACTCCTAAACACCGAACACCTTACCCAATTCTGCCTCAAGCACAAGAAGGATTGGAAAAACAGTCTCCTTTATGTAGATATGAACCAACTGTCGGACAAGGAACTGAGCAAAACGCTGAATCAATTTCTACATACATTATACCTATACAATGGAAAGATTCCCTTCCAAGGATTTTTAATCGGAGTGAAAGACATTCCCGTTTGGTCATTCAGCTTTGCCCATGATTATTGCGACTACGTACTTTGCTATGTGAAGGCCGACCTCATGGACCACGCAAAAAAAATCAAGCTTTTGTGCACGAATACCCTTTCCTATCACCGCACCCAGAATGTGTGTGCGCTGATTCCCGGCACGGAGGCCCCAGACAGTCTCATAGTCATCGGCGGCCATTATGATCACTTGGGGCAAATGGGTGACGACGTTCTGTTTGCCGGAGCTCACGACAACGCTTCCGGCACCGCCGCCGTTTTGGATATGGCACACTATTTTAAAGCACATCCTTTGAGATACACCACGGTTTTTACGCTCTTCAGCGGAGAAGAAGCCGGTTTGCTGGGTTCACTGCGCTTCGTAAAAGATTCGCTTTTTGACTTTTCCAAAGTCAAGATGATGCTGAATATCGATTTGATGGGTGGTGGAGACGACGGCTTCACGGTCGTTAATTCCGATGGTGAAAACACAAAGGATTTTTTCCAGACATTAGTAGATATCAATCAGAAAAGCCAGGCTGTGAAAGAGGTCCGACCGCGTACCAATGCCAACATCAGCGACCATGCGCCGTTCATTCTCAAGGGTATGCCGGCAGTGTTTGTCTATACGATGGGCGGCCGTACAGGTAGGTACCACCAACCCGACGACACAAACGAGAACCTGAGCCTTTCCGCCTACCAGGATATCGTGTCTCTGCTTATTCACGGACTGGAAAGAATCCGATAAGCCACCTAGATATGGGCTCTTCTTAATGGGTTACCTACAAAAAAGGGTGCGTTAAACGCACCCTTTTTCATTATCTAAAAAACGGATTATTTCTGAATCTTAATACGAGCATCCACTGCCACCACAGCCTTAGGCGTTCCCAACAGCGGATTGATATCCATTTCCACAATCTCGGGAGCAGCCTGCACCAAGGCAGAAACGCGTGCCACCTGTTCTGCATAGATATCCTCATTCACAGCCTGCTGACCGCGAACACCTTGCAGAATCTTATAGCCGCGGAGTTTCTTCAAAGATTCCTTAGCTTCATCCTTCGTAATTGGAGCGATAGCAGAGCGAACATCTTTCAAGACTTCAATAAAGATACCGCCCAAACCATAGAATATCTGATGGCCGAATTTCTCATCACGTATTGCTCCGATATACACCTCCGTACCATCCAACATCGGATACATTTCCACGGCATAGGTATCCTTGATAGCCATCAAACGATCAAATTCGCTAGATACGGTTTCAATGTTTCTAACATTCAAGGTCACACCACCCACATCGGATTTATGCAGAGGTCCGACCACTTTCATTACCAATGGGTAACCCACTTCGTTGGCAAAATCCAAAGCCTGTTGCTTTTGATCCACCACGCGGATTTGCTTTTGTGAGATACCGGCAGCATCCAAAAGCTCGGTAATAGCATCTGGTCCCACATAGCCGCTTTCGCAGCTGTCAATGACTTTGCGAATGCGAGCGGTATCCACTGCAGGCAGTTCCACATTCTCCGGTTGTGGTTTCGGCGTATTGACAATCTTAGCCAACGCGTTTCCAAACACACACTCTTCGGGGAAATTGACTCTATGCTTGTTGGTAATAAAATCCTGAATTTCGTCCTTGACATTGATAATGGAAGGAAGAATCGGGAAAATCGGTTTCTTGCAGGTCTTCATCTTCTGATCAAGCACCTCATAGACTTCCCAGTTGGCGAACAATCCGGGAGAACCGAAGATAACGCACATGGCATCGATATTTTCAAAGTCGTTCTCACAAGCATCGATGATATGGCCGAGTTGTTCTGCCGTACCTGTTGCAAGGAAATCAATCGGGTTACCGACAGATGAGCCGGCAAAGAGCTTGCCAAGCAGCGCATCGGCAGCAGGACCTTCCAAATGAGGCACATCCAGACCATTATTGGAAAGAACATCGGTCAGCATGACGGCAGGACCGCCGGCATGAGTGATAACGGCAATATTTCTGCCCTTTATTTCAGGATAAGTAAATATCCCGCAAACCGTAGTGAGTTCCTCACGATTGTGGCAACGAACAATACCAGCCTTTCTAAAAAGAGCTTCCACAGCTTCGTCGGAAGTGGCCAATGCACCCGTATGAGACGATGCGGCACGACTACCGGCAGCGGAGCTACCAGACTTGATGGCGGCGATATGGCATCCCTTGCCAATCAAGGAGCGGGAATGTTTGAGCAACTTCTGCGGATTGGAAACCTTTTCCATGTAAAGCATAATGATGCGAGAACTCTTTTCCGGATCAAAGGTAGTGTCCAAATGTTCAAGCACATCCTCAATACCCATTTGTGCGGAATTCCCCACAGCCCAAACGCTACTGAAGGTAAGTCCGTTCGTCATACCGTACTCTTTAATAAATACGGCCGTAGCGCCAGAGCCCGTGATGAATTCAACGCCCTTCGGATCCAACGTTGGAATAGGAGCATCAAAAGCACCACAGTAGTTGGTATTCAAGAAACCCGTACAGTTCGGACCGATAAGGGATCCACCCACACTGTTGATATGATCCACGATTTCCTTTTCCAACTTGGCACCTTCGGCATTTTCCTCGCTAAATCCAGCGGATACAATGATAAAGCCACCCGTACCCTTTTGATGTGCCAACACATCCACGGTATGCGGACAGAATTTGGCAGCAATAGCCATAATGGCACAATCTACCTGCGGAAGGTCCTCAACCGTGTGATAGCACTTAATGCCACGGATTTCATCTTCCTTCGGATTTACCAAGTAGATGTCACCTTTAAAGTTACTGTTCAACAAATTGACAAGCAGTTTACCACCAGGCTTGTGTTCATCGGTGGAAGCACCGCAGATCACGATGCTCTTAGGATTAATAAGTTTTGGATTGATCATATTGTTAATCTATTATAAATATTGTTACTAATTATCCAATAATGTGAACGAAACCTATGCGAGGATATCCTTTTTCAGCACCTCGATGCGTTCATCCAACAATTTGCCAGTTTCAGCATAGTCCTTACGTTTCTCCACAGATTCAACCACGCTGAAATAGAATTTGATTTTCGGTTCCGTACCAGAAGGACGCACCGTTACCTTACTGCCGTCAGCCAAGAAAAATTGGAGGACGTTAGACGTGGGAAGGTCAATCAGTTCATTACTGCCATTCACAAAATCATAAGAACGGCCCTCCTTATAGTCTTTCATCATCACTACCGGCTGGCCGCCAAGCGTTTTTGGAGGATTACTCCGATAATTCTCCATCATCTTCTTTATTTTCTCAACCCCTTCCTGACCTTTTTCCGTAATAGACAAAAGATCTTCCTTATAAAAACCATATTGGAAATATATATCGCGGAGCACCTCTGTCAGCAGTTGGTGATTGACAGAATGTTTCGTGCGATAATAGGCAGCCATCTCGGCAATCATACAGCAGGCGGAAATGGAATCCTTATCACGCACGAAATCGCCCACCAGGTATCCATAACTTTCCTCACCACCGACAATGAATTTCTTATTACCTTCGTTTTTCAAAATAGCCTCGGCAATGTACTTGAAGCCTGTGAGCACATCCATACATTCCACATTATAATCCAAGGCCACCCTTTTGATAAGATCGGTAGTGACGATCGTCTTCACGGCGAACTGGTCACCCGTAAGGCGACCCGTTTCCTGGAACTGGGAAAGCATATAGTGGAAAAGTAGGGAACCTGTTTGGTTTCCGTTCAAAAGTTGCATTTTTCCGTCCTCATTACGCACGGCAATACCCACGCGGTCAGCATCGGGATCTGTAGCCAATATAAGGTCGGCGCCCACTTCATCGGCCTTCTTCAAAGAAAGTTCCAAGGCTGATTTCTCTTCTGGATTGGGTGATTTCACCGTTGGGAAGTTACCATCGGGGACTGCTTGTTCCTCAACGACGGTAATATTTTGAAATCCCATCATTTCCAAGGCTTTTGGAACCATCGTAATACCAGTTCCATGCAACGGTGTATAGACTATTTTGAGTTTCTTTGCCTTTTTCGCGACCTCAGGATGCAGCGACAAACCCTTTACCAAAGCCAAGTAGGCATCATCAACCTCCTTGCCGACCAGTTGAATCAACTGAGGTTCCGGCGTCCACTTCACTTGGTCCACCGAGGATATTTTATTCACCTCCTTGATCACATTGACATCATGCGGTGGCACGAGTTGTCCGCCGTCCTGCCAATAGACCTTGTATCCATTATATTCCATTGGATTATGAGAAGCCGTAATCATAATGCCGGCATGGCATTTCAGATAACGAACGGCGAAAGAAAGAACGGGTGTGGGGCGCAGTTCCTCAAACAGGAACACTTGGATATGGTTTGAGGAAAGGACATCGGCGGTAATCTGTGCAAATTCGCGGCTATGAAGCCGAGAGTCGTAGGAGATGACCACACGGACCTGTTCCTTTTTGAAATTCCTTAAGAGATAATTGGCCAGTCCCTGAGTGGCAGAGCCCACCGTATAGCGGTTCATTCGGTTGGTACCCACGCCCATGATGCCGCGCAAGCCACCGGTTCCGAATTCCAAATCACGATAGAAGGCATCCGACAATTCCTTGGGGTTTTCCTTTTGAAGTTTAAGGATTTCGTTTCTTGTTGCCTCATCATAGGATTCCGACAACCATACATTCACCTTTTCTTGAACTGTTTTATCCATAACGTTAGCATTTATAAAATCTGTGGGGGAATCACCTTCCCCCACGACACCTAAATTGGAGCGACAGACGGGGTTCGAACCCGCGACCTGCGGCTTGGGAAGCCGCCGCTCT
>JAZRYC010000082.1:0-2108 GCA_045600525.1 Bacteroidales bacterium | reverse complement strand
CAATGGAACGAATCGCTGCAACTTCCTCAAAGTCTATCCCGCCTCAATGAATGGATGCGGCATCTCGACGAGGAAGCCTCCAGCATAATGACCATCCTCACATTCAATCACACCTACGGTACCTTAATAGCCAACCTCTTCGTTATGGCGCTATTGCCCGCCCTTTGTGAAGAATTTATCTTCCGCGGTACGATCCAACAGTTTATATTCAAGTGGAGCAACAAGCCCCATTTGGCCATTTGGGTTACGGCTGTTCTGTTCAGCATTATTCACTTCCAGTTCAGCGGCTTTGCACCACGAATGCTCTTAGGTGCCTATTTGGGATATTTGTTCTATTGGAGTCGCTCCATATGGCTGCCGTTCCTAGCCCACTTTCTGCATAATGCCCTATCACTGATTATTGAATACACGTTCCAAGGACGCGGTATCTATGTGGACCAGATGAACTACACGGAAATCCGGGGAGCTATGCCGTTGGCCGTAACATGCGGCATCCTCACCGCGATGAGCCTGGTGTTTATGTGGCGGGTGCAGAAGGAAATCCATTATGGGGAAGACAAAAAGCTATAGCGACTTTTTGAGCTGTTTCACCTCTTCAAAAAGTTTGTTTAAATCCATTCGATAGCGATTGTCCTGACGACTCAGCAACGCCAGAAATTCAACATTCTTATGTGTTTCAAAGAGGGTAGAGATAGATAAACCGTTTAGGTAGAAATGCTGATTTAAGGCCTCACTAACCACTTTCTGGATGGCTACACGATAGCCTTTCTCATCAACAACAATACCGCTTTTGCTAAGGAAGGAGGGACCTGCCTCAAACTGCGGTTTGATCAGCAACATCATTTGTCCATCAGGCTTTAGAAACGTTCCACAATAGGGAAGAATATACGTCAGCGAGATGAATGAGACATCGGAAACAATAAAATCAAATTTCCGGTTGCCTACCTCCTCGGGCGCCAATTCTCTAAAATCCTTATTTTCTATGGAAACCACCCGAGCATCCATGCGAAGGGATTGCGCAAGCTGCTGCGTGCCAACATCTACAGCCACGACATGAGCAGCTCCAAACTGCAGCGCGCAATCCGTGAAACCACCGGTGGAAGACCCAATATCAAGCACTTCACAACCCTGGAAATCCAAACCGAAATCCTTAATGGCTTTCTCCAATTTGAGCCCGCCCATACTGACAAACTTATTGAACAGGTCAATGACTTCCACTTTCATCTCTTCGCCAATGTCCATAGAAGCCTTGGTGACGATTTTACCATTAACCATTACCGTATTGTGCTTGATGGCAGTCTGTGCCTTTTCGCGAGAAGGGAAAAAATTGTTTTCTATGAGATATTTGTCTAAACGCATAGATGGAAATCTTGGTGAGAAATGGGTGTGCAAAAATACAATTTTTGCACGATGGAAAGCCATTGCCATATTAAGTTTATTCACTTCAATCATCATATAATAAAGCTAAATAATTTGTATCTTTGCTTTCAAAATTGTTGGTCCGATGTGTTGAGACGAAAACTAAATCTAATTTTCTAAAAAGTGATATAACCCAACTGTTTTAACAATGAAATTCATTTTTACAATTTATCAATTTATATGAATGCTGTAAACGATAGAATCCCCTTCAGTCGTCAAGAGGCGAAGCAAATCTTTGAAGGCGGCTCGCTATATGAACACAATAGTATAAAAATTTTGGATCTTCACGGCTCTTGGCATGACATGGGGCGTCAGTATGGATTTTTGGCGGCACCATATCTGCAGGATGTGTACCACAACTTCATGCTTCCCAATATAGAGCGAGAGCCGCAGACGTTACCCTTCGTGGAAGAGACGGCAGAAAAACTCTATCGATATTATCCCCATCGTTTGCGCCAGTTGATGGCGGGCATGGCGGAAACGTCCGGCATGCCCCTTGAACAATTAAAATTCGTGAATGTGGTGGAGTTCTCTGCGGCGGTATTCAATTGTAGCGCTTTAGCCGCATGGGGAGAATATGCGGAAGGCAATCTGGTTTATGGCAGGAATTATGATGCTCCGGGATTCCAACCATTAAAAAATGATGTGCTGGTGATCATATATCATCCTGCTGATGGCTCATTGGCTAT
>JAZRYC010000081.1:0-6488 GCA_045600525.1 Bacteroidales bacterium | reverse complement strand
TGGATAGGCTGATAAAGCAACTTCTTGTACATGGCTGTTCACGCCTGTGCCGACCACATAGTGAATGTAGAAGGAGATGGCATCACTTTCATTGTCCGTATTGAAGAATGTATATTTTACCAAAGAGTTTCCGGAGCCATCCGAATAGTTCAACGTGGAGTGGAAAATATCTGCCGTATTCTCCATCGTAACGGATTCCCCTTCACTTAAGAACAATTCAATAGACTGATTACCAGAGTAGCATTGTCCTCCCACGCAGAAAGTAATCATATGGTTGGGATCCACGCTAACTTCCTCTTTTTTGACTTTGAAATACACATCGTCATTGATCACGTTGGCATATTCCACAAAAGTATTTAAATCACCCTTGAGGGCAATCCTCTCAACAATGGTGTCATTATTATGAATAATTTGACCATCGTGTTTGAGTTGAAGGGACTGAGCATAGGCGGAAAGGCCCAATGAAAAAATGAATATTGCTAATATCTTTTTCATAATCTTTGTTTTTTAATTGTTATTACTTGGTCTGATTGGCAACACCCTGTTGCAAATCAGCTAATTCTTCTTCTGTAACGCCGATGTACTCATCTCGGATAATCTGCATATCCTCGTCTAATTCCATCAAATAAGGCACGCCCGTGGGAATATTCAACTTCACGATTTCCTCATTGGAAAGATTCTTCATAAATTTGATAATGCCGCGGATACTATTGCCGTGAGCTACAATCATCACCTGTTTATACTGGTGCAGTTTTTCCACAATACTGGTATTCCAAAGGGGGATGATGCGGCGCGTGGCATCAGAAAGAGATTCTGTGCCGGGACGTGCCGTACGGCTTTTGACATTCTGATAGCGGAGATCATACTTAGGATGGCGGGGATCGTCATCGGGAATCGGATCTGGAGCCACATCATAGCTTCGGCGCCATAGCATCACCTGTTCCTTACCAAAGCGTTCTACGGCCTCCTGTTTATTCTGTCCTTGTAGCAAGCCGTAGTGTTTTTCGTTCAGGCGCCAAGTCTTTTCCACAGGCAGCCACATACGGTCCATTTCCTCCAGCACATAGTTCAACGTCTTGATGGCTCTTTTCAAATAGGAAGTATAAGTATAGCGAATATCCATATTGGCATCTCGCAGGATACGTCCGGCACGCTTGGCCTCTTCCACTCCCTGCGCCGTCAGGTCCACATCCGTCCAACCAGTAAACTGATTCGACAGGTTCCATTCGCTTTGTCCGTGTCTTATGAGAATGAGTTTATACATTGATCGTAATAGGATTTATCGTTTTTTTTTGAGAACGCGCAAGCCGTCCTCGCACTCTTTAGATTCGATTGTCTTTAGGAAAAATAATCCAAGGTTTGAAATGCTTGGCTTCTTCAAAGTCCATGGAGCAATAAGAGATGATGACCACCACGTCGCCCACGCACACCTTGCGGGCGGCCGGTCCGTTCAGACAGATCACGCCGGAGTCTTTGGCGCCTTTGATGACGTAGGTTTCAAAGCGTTCGCCATTATTGACATCCAACACCTGCACCTTTTCGTTCTCAATCATGTGCGCAGCCTCCATCAGCGTTTCATCAATGGTGATGCTACCCACATAGTTCAAATTGGCCTCCGTAACGGCGACCTTGTGAATTTTGGATTTTAAAAGTTCTATATTCATTTTACGTTCGTAAGTCATAGCCGCACGTTGAAACGTGCACGAGACGATTATTTGTATCTAATGTTGTCAATCAGGCGTACTTCGCCGACATAAACAGTAATGAAACCCATCACACCGGAGGCTTCAGAAAGATCATTCACGTGTTGAAGGGTACGATCATCGGCAATTTCAAAGTAATCCAATTTGAATTCAGGTATTTTCGCTATTTCCGTTTCCACAAACTGCTGAATTTGGGGGGCATTGGGTTGTAGCTTGGATTCTTCGAGAATTCTATGAATTTGCGCTGCCGTCTCAAACTGATGGGGTGTCAGCAAGCGATTTCTGGAGCTCATAGCCAATCCGTTAGGTTCGCGCACAATGGGACAGGGAACTATTTCCGACTGAATGTCACATTGGCGTACCAGTTCGCGAATCACGGCTATCTGCTGATAATCCTTCTCTCCGAAATAGGCTTTGTGTGGATTTACCCATTTCAGCAAACGCCCCACAATCACCCCTACTCCATTGAAATGTCCGGGGCGCGCAGCTCCTTCCATCACGGTTTCCACCGGACCGAAATGATATTCTTCGGTGGGGGGAGTCGGAAACACTTCTTCCACCGTAGGTGCGAACACATAGTCGGCCGCATCTCCGATGAGTTCCACATCGCCTTCCAGCGTACGCGGATACTTGCGAAGGTCATCGGGATTGTTAAACTGAACAGGATTCACAAATATGGAGACGAAAACGACGTCGTTTTCCCTTCTAGCTCTTTGGATTAGGGACAAATGGCCCTGATGGAGTGCGCCCATAGTCGGCACCATGCCGATGGTCTTTCCCTCGGTCCGCACCATCACAGCCGTTCTTTCCAGCTCTTCAATAGTTTTGATTACTAACATAGAACAATCTTTTTCCTTAAAAAATTGGCCGGCAAAGATACAATTTTTTCATTTTCTATCGGATATTTTCCTCCACCATTTCCTTCAATGAGGCAATCACATCGGGATCATTGATGGGAACGCCGTCTAGTATCTCATACACCTCATCAGTATCAAGGAGGTAATCCACCTCATCATCCCGCTTATAATGGAAGAAAAAGTGAATTTCGGGGTGTGCGGAAATCGTCAGTACTATCGTACCAGCAAGATCGCCCATAGGGGGCGTATCTAAATGGGTAAGTCCGAAAACGGCAGTGACTGTGGTGCCCACCCCCACTTGTGATTCAATCGTCATGGAGCCTCCGGTTTGTTCCGTATTCTGCTTCAATAGCGGAAGTCCAAGCCCCACCTTGCGCGTAGTGCGCGTGGTGAAAAAGGGATTGATGACCTTCCGCATGGTCTCGGCATCCATGCCGCATCCGTTGTCCTTAAAGACCAGCGTAAGCGTATCGGCGGTGCTGTCTTCCAAGACCTCCAACGTAATTTCCGATGCCTTCGCCCGCGTGGAGTTTTGGAGGATGTCCATGATATGCATTGAAAGGTCTTTCATGGCTAAGCGTTCAGGAATTGATAGATTTTACCTGCCACCTCAAAAGTCTGCTCAGTGGTTCCCAAAACGGGGATTTCCTCTTCCTTGGCCTGTTCCAACATATCGTCATCGGGTTTATTCCCTTTCACGAGCACCACACAGGCAAGTTCTTTCAACGAGGCAATGGCAATCACATTTTTATGCGTTTGCAGCGTCACCCAGGCGTGTCCCTCTTGGGCAAAGCCCATAACATCGCTCAGCAGGTCGGACACATAGCCACCTTTGATTTCATTATCTAAGTGCTGCTCACCACAAAAGACGGTGAGATTCATTTTTTCAATAAGTTCTTTTACAGTCATGATAAATATACATATTTAGATTAAGCGAAGATTACTGTTTCGTTTCGACAGCGGGAAGATCCAGCAATACCCGGCGACCGTTTTCCTGGTGCAGGGCCATCTTGATTTCGTCAAAGCTGCGTGTTTCCAATTCCAAATAGCAGGGAGCCGTGCCCACGATATCAGGCAGATGGGCATCCGAGCTCCGTGTAAAGGACTTGTTTTTCAAATATTTGTGAGTCCTTAGGATTTCCTCTCGACAGCCATGTTTGGAAATTTCCACCGCATCATAATCCAAGTCAAAGGGAATGAAGCCCAACTGACTGATCAAACTAGTGGTAGATTTGTCAATATGCGCTGGAACAAAAAGGCCGCCAATAGAGTGCACAAAATCAGCTATTTGATTCACTGTCTGATCAATAGCGGAAGTCAGAAGCCGTGATTCTTCATATACGATATTGAAATCCGCGTCAATCTGCACCTGGTCGCCAAACACATCGGGATTATTGGGAATATCCGGCAGATGTTCGTCCAGATACGCCTGTAATTTATCCAGTGCCTCATGGTCTGGCATATAGGCCAAGCAGTGAGCTTCCTCCTTTGTAGTGATTTCCGCACCGCACAGGACAAAGATATCACGATTGTGGGAATAATGCTCTGCCAGCCGACAATGACGCGTGGAATTATGGTCGGTGATGGCAATCACATCGATTCCTCGTTCCAGCGCAAGCGCGACGATGTTGTCTGGCGTCATCTCCAGATCTCCACAAGGAGAAAACAGTGTGTGGGTGTGTAGATCAGCTTTATAGATGTTCACAACAGTGTTTTTTTGCAGCCGCAAAGATACAAATTTATATATACGTTCCTTTTTAAAGATAAGCCAATCCCAAAAAAAACTATTTTTGCCGCAAAAATTATATCAAACAACATTCACTATGAAAAAAATTCTCGTTTCCCTGACCCTCATCATTGCTGCATTTGTCGTTATCGGATGTACTGATCATGACAAATTCATTAAACTTGAGCAAACGCCCGCAACTGCGCAGAACTTCATCCAGCTGCATTTCCCCAACATTGAAATATCCTATGTAAAACAGGATCATGACAGCTATGAAGTACGATTTTCCAATGGTTATGAAGTGGACTTCGATCGAAAAGGTGAATGGGACAATGTGGACTGCCACCAGCAAGCCGTGCCAGAAAGCATTATAGCTCTGATACCCGCAGGCATACCGCAATATGTCGCCACGAATTTCCCCAGCACCTCCATCTGCCAAATCGACAAAGAGAGGAATCAGTACGACATCGAACTAACCAACGGTTTGGAACTGACCTTTAATGCGGAAGGGCGTTTTTTAAGAATGGACGACTAACCTTTTTCTAATGATCTAACAAAATCCCCGCTTCGGCGGGGATTTTTTATATAGCAAAACGCTTTTTTTCAAGTTTAATGACAGAATTTGTCACAAAACTTTCCGTCCTTCGCGGGCAAAAAAAAACGAGACATCACTGCCCCGCTTTGGATGTTTTCACAACGGAATAATCCTTATTGTGATTCGCTTCAAATTTGTGCGGCAAAAATAGAAAAAAAATAATTGATTAGAACATTTTAAAATCATAAAAAAATAATTATAGATTTGTAAGTGTAAAAAACACGAAGACAAAAACATCATAACTTACTATATTAAAGATAATTAAAAAGAACACATTATATGAAAAAAATTTTAGGATTGGACTTAGGCACCAACAGCATTGGTTGGGCAGTAGTAAATGAAGGTGAAAAATTAGAAGGCATTGAAGCTGCAGGAAGTAGAATCATCCCAATGGACGCATCAGTTTTGGGAGATTTTGATAAAGGAAATTCCGTATCTCAAACATCTGTAAGAACAGGGTTTAGAGGCACACGTCGTTTGCATGAACGATACCTGCTTCGCCGAGAAAGACTGCATCGCGTTTTATCCGAAATAAACTTTTTGCCAAAACATTATGCAGAAAAATTGGATAAATACGGTCATTTTTTGAAAGAAAGCGAGCCAAAATTGGCGTGGGATAACGGTCAATTTCTATTTATGGATTCTTTTCAAGAAATGCTTGCTGATTTTGCCATTAACCAACCCGAATTAGTCGCAAACGGGAAAAAGGTTCCATTGGATTGGACAATCTATTACCTACGCAAAAAAGCACTGACCCAAGCAATCGCTAAAGAAGAACTTGCATGGATTCTTCTGCAATTCAACCAAAAACGCGGCTACAATCAGTTGAGAGACGAAGAAGAGGAAGAGCATAAGAATCAATTAGTGGAATTTCATTCATTGAAAGTTGTTGCTGTAGAGGATAGCGGCGACAAAAAAGGGAATGCCATCTGGTACAATGTCAAATTAGAGAATGGATGGATATACAAAAGAGCCAGTTCCATTCCGCTGGATTGGGTGGGAAAAGTTAAAGACTTCATTGTCACTACCGATTTAAATGACGATGGAAGTGTAAAAACAGACAAAGACGGAAAAGAAAAACGTTCATTCCGCGCTCCAAAAGAAGACGATTGGACACTTCTCAAAAAGAAAACAGAATACACCATTGATATTTCTGGCAACACCGTTGGCGAATATATTTACAATTCCTTGCTGAGCAATCCGGACCAGAAAATCATCGGAAAACTGGTACGTACCATTGAAAGAAAGTACTTCAAAGACGAGTTAAAAGCCATCATCAACAAACAAAAAGAATTCATTCCAGAATTAAATGATTCTAAGTTGTATGCTGACTGCATTGAAGAGCTCTATCCTTCTAATGATGACTATAGAAACAGCATTGCCTCCAGAGATTTTACGTACCTGCTCGTTGAAGATGTATTGTTTTATCAGCGTCCTTTAAAAAGCAAAAAATCCACCATTGCCAATTGCCCTTACGAATCTCATTTTGACAAAGAAGGCAAAGAATATCCCATCAAATGCGTTGCCAAATCCAATCCTTTGTTTCAGGAATTTCGTTTGTGGCAGTTTGTACAGAATTTGAAGATTTATCAGCGGGAAAGAATTGT
>JAZRYC010000080.1:0-5916 GCA_045600525.1 Bacteroidales bacterium | reverse complement strand
TGGGCGTGAAGCCTACCCCGGCGATGAGTTCTACCTCCACTCCCGTTTATTGGAAAGAGCCGCCAAGATTATCGAATCCGATGATATCGCACGCCAGATGAATGATCTACCGGAATCCCTGAAGCCCATCGTTAAGGGCGGTGGCTCCCTCACGGCACTTCCCATCATTGAGACACAGGCAGGTGACGTTTCCGCGTATATTCCGACCAACGTCATTTCCATTACCGACGGACAGATATTCTTGGAAACATCCTTATTCAACGCTGGCGTTCGCCCGGCCATCAATGTGGGTATTTCCCTGTCCCGTGTCGGCGGTAACGCACAAAACAAATCCATGAAGAAAGTGGCCGGAACATTGAAACTCGACCAAGCGCAATATCGCGAGATGGAATCCTTTGCCAAATTCGGTTCCGACGTAGATGCCGCCACCCAGTTCGTATTGGACAAAGGTGCCCGCAACGTGGAGATCCTTAAACAACCCCAGTACACGCCATACAAGGTTGAAGAGCAAATCGCCATCATCTTCTGCGGCTCCCGCGGTCTTCTCCAGAAAATCCCCATCAACAATATTCGCAACTTCGAAACATCCTTCATCCATCACATGCACGAACTTCATCAAGATGTTCTCGACACCTTGAGAGCCGGAAAGATCGATGATGAAATCATGCAGAAGATTCAGGCTGCCTGCGCCGAAGTCGCCCAAAAATTTGAAAAATAATCATGGGAAACCTAAAGGAAATAAGAACCCGCATCAGCTCCATCGAATCCACCCAAAAGATTACGAGTTCCATGAAGTTGGTATCCGCAGCCAAACTTCGGAGGGCACAATCTGCCATCCAATACCTGCGACCATACTCCGAAAAACTCAATGAGATTCTTGGCGATCTGTCAGCCGCATCCACCTCATTGTACGAGATGCCCCTTTTTGAGAACAGACCTTCAGACAACATCGTATTGGTAGTCATCACTTCCAACAAGGGTCTCTGCGGTGCCTTCAACGCCAACATTGTCAAACAGGTTAACCACCTTATAGAGGAGCAATACGCCGAACAAAACAAAAACGGACGTGTCAGGTTGATCTGTATTGGCAAAAAAGGCAACGAACAATTGAGTAAACTTTACCCCGTCATCCAATACAATGAAACGTTGCTCGACAATCCCGATTTCAGCGAGCTTTCCAAAATAGCCGATTTCCTGACAGAAGGATTTCTCCGTCACGAAATTGACAAGGTAGACATTGTTTACAACCAATTTGTAAACGCCGCCACTCAACGCGTTACTGTGGAACCTTTCTTGCCCATTCAAAATATCAACTTGGACAATGAATCCCAAACGCAGAACGACTACATCATAGAACCTTCTCCACAAGAAGTATTGGAAGAGCTCATTCCCAAGATCATGAAGACCCAGTTGTACAAAACACTGGCTGACTCCATCGCATCGGAACATGGCGCACGCATGATTTCTATGACTAAAGCCACCGATAATGCCACGGAAATACTCCGCGACCTCCGTCTGAAATACAATAACGCCAGACAGTCCTCGATCACCAACGAACTCATTGAAATCGTCAGCGGCGCCGAAGCCCTCAAGGGATAAGTTTATTATATACTATATTTATATAGGTCACCTTCTTGAAAAGGTGACCTTTTTTTTTTGCAGCTTACCAGACAAATATATTTAACAATAATTTGTTAAATATAAAAATTATTGCAAATTTTTCATATATTAATAATATATTTTATATCTTTGCAGCGAAAACAAAAAATCACGTTCACACCATGAAAGCAACACTTTGGGTGATTCTACTTCTATTCTCTATTTTATCTTGTACCGCACAAGATGACTTAGCCTCTTTTTATTTTTCACAAATAGGCCGAAACATTCCGGCCAGTCAAACTTACATCACACATTCTGAATTTTCGTGTAAACTTCAAAACGACTTCTTCACAAAAGAGCTCATGCGAAAATCACTTTCCTTGGGATTCAACTATGATAAAAACAATTTTTCTATTGACATAGAACACTATGGTTACCATTCCTACGGTAACCTAAGCTTGGGCGTCGGCTACGGACGATTGTTTGGGAAAAGACTGTCCGTCATGCTCCGAACTATATATCTCATGCAGCACGCCGAACATTATACATGCCGACATTCCTTTACCATTGACATATCCTGCTGTTACCAAATCAGTCACAAAATCGGATTTGGCATCCAACTCTTCAACCCTATCCGTATGCGTTATGGAGTCATTGGAAGAGACGTCATCCCCATGCATTACTCCCTTCAGGCGCATTTTCAAAGCAGCAAAAAGATTCTATTCTATGCTAACTTATCACAATATCTTCCAGGAGAAATAGACTTCGGTATTGGGCTATGCTATCATCCCATACCGCTAATCATTTTTGATGGAGAGTGCAGGCTGCGAAAATGTGGTATCGGTGTTTTCGTTCTCCATAAAAACATCCAATTCGGATTCCGAACAGAATGGTACTATCAAAACAGTTTCTCTTTAGAGGCATCCGTTCATTACCAATTCGATTTAAAACAAACTATCCATGAAAGCCCTATTCACAAACACATTCCTCCTAGGAATTTGTCTACTACTTCTTCCTCTCGTTGTCGCCCAGTCAGATAGTATCTTATCCTTTCCTGACGAGAAAATCGACATTTTGGAATCAATAATGGAGCCACTAGAAGAAGGTAGCGCTCCGGCAACAGACGAACTTATTGAAGAAATAAGCGAATGGAACATTTCAGGAAAAATCAATCTAAACGAGATTACCTATGAGCAGGCCATTAAAATATTTCATTTCACAGATTTTCAATATTATCAACTGCAATTATACATAGAGACATACGGGCCATTAGTCAGCATTTACGAAGCTGCTGCTATAGATGGATTTTCCGATTACGACATTGAAAAAATCAAAGAAAGATGCCGCATACAACCGCCACCACAAAAGCTGCATTTCTTTAAAAACCTATGGCGGAGCAGTCATTCCCAATTATTGATGAGATACGGTCAAATTTTGGAGAAGCAAACCGGCTACGACACCTCGCGAAGCAATCATTACGAAGGTTCACCCAGTCATCTTTGCTGGCGATACAGTTTTGAGTCACAGGGCAAACTATTCATAAAAATTGCTGGCGAGAAAGATGCTGGAGAGGAATTTTTCAAAGGCAAACAAAAACAAGGATTCGACTTTTATGCAGGCAGCATACAGATTAAGGATTTCGGATGACTGCGTTCAGCAGTCATTGGGGATTATAGGTTAAACTTTGGGCAAGGAATCGCCGTAGGCAGTTCTCTTCTATCAGGCAGAGGTGGAGACATCAACTCTATTCGCAGATTCAGCAGCGGCATACGAGCGATTGCCCCCACTAATGAAGGGGAGTTCTTAAGAGGCACTGCTGCCACTCTTGGCACGCGACAATATGCGGCAACAATTTTCTTCGGCCATCTATTCGGCAGCTTGGACAATGCCTACGGATTCGACTTTTCCTACCATAAGCCAAGATTCAGCATTGGCGCACGCATCATCGGTTTTAGCATCACTGACACTTCCGGCAATGTTTCCGACCGACTTGTCAGCACCTTTCAAGCGACCTCATTCAACGCCGCTCTGGATCATCGTATCATTTTAAAAAGGCAATTCCTCCTATTCGGAGAATTTGCCGTTGATCGCCACGGGGCTATTGCAGTCTTAGAATCGGCATTATTCAATCTTACTCCTGCTTCAAAACTGGCCATCGCGTTTCGGCATTATGGAAAAAAATTCTCTGCCCCCCTAGGCAACGGATTCAGCGCCCAAAGCAGTCATTCGGGAGAAAGTGGACTATACCTTACCAGCAGCCATATCCTCGGGCGTTCCTTGGAACTGAACCTCTTTGCTGACTATTATCGTCTTACCGATCTATCCTATCAAACCGATGCGCCTGTTGATTGCATAGAATTTGGCTTGAATTCGAATCTTGAAATCAGTCACCATAGCCAACTACAATTAAAATACACCTTTCGCAGTAAGCCCCAGAACGGAAAAGGGAACACATTCTATCGAGAAATCGAGGAGCGTCGCAGACACAAAATACACCTTTTATGGACAAACGTACCATATCCATTACTAAAACTAAAAACAGGGATTGATTGGCTAATGAATGCTGACAGAAACGTATCTGCAAAGCGTCACGGTATTCTTCTTTACCAGGACATTGCCTTGAATATGGAGCAGTTGGGACTTTCCCTGCATGGCAGAATCGCATTTTTCAATACAGACAGTTATGACGAACGTCTCTACGCCTACGAAGACGATGTCTATTACGCCTTCACCATCGGATCCTATTATTATCAGGGCATTCGAGGATATCTTGTATTACATTACAAACGCAAATGGTTCAGCTGTTGGCTACGTCTATCACGCACATACTATTTGGATAAAGAAACGATTGGGAGCGGTCTCAACGAAATCAAAGCGCCACACAAGACAGAGCTACGGGCACAAGTCATGTTCAATTTCTGACCCAACTAAAGAGTACGCACACCTTCTAAAAAACGCCACAATTTATATAGGTCCAAGCATTTCAGACTATATTGTTTCAATGTCATCCATTGGATTAGTCGCTGATTTATCCGAAGGACAAAACGGGTTATTTCAATCAGACGAAGACGTTTGAGTTTGTAATAAGTCTGCATCAGCCTACTGTCCTGAACAAACGATTCGGACAATTTTCCATCCGCATGCAACTTCAGCAGATTAGACACCGACGACTCCACCTTTTGCAAATAGATCTCATTGGAATCAATGCCATCGTGATATAATTCATTATCCACATGGAACACCGGAATATTCAACTGCCGGAGTTGTTCTCCAAAGAGTGTATCCTCAAACCCATACGTATCCAAAGATTCATCAAAGCGACAAAGAGAAAAGACTTCCTTGGAAATAAGCATATTAAATGGTGTAAAATGTTGGTAGGGATTGATATTGCGCAAGGCCGCAGAACGTTGTTCACGTTCGACCCCATACTTCCAACGCAGGCGAAAGGATTGATCAGGAAGCATTTCACGATAAACCACACCTCCCAAGACAACATAGGGGTGCTTTGAATGGGAGTCATTTTGGGAAAACTGGATATATTTAGAAATAAAATCCGAATGCTTCATACCGGCATCACAATCCATAATCAGCAGCAATGGATATTGGGCTGCTTCAGCCAAATGGTTGCGCACTTTGGACCGACCAAGATTATACTTGTTTTGATAATAGGAAACCTCTGGTTCGGCGACCAGTTTTCGATTGCTTATTCGGAAACGTTCCTCCGTGGAGGCATCATCTTCAATAATGATCTCAAAAGGAATATTCAACTGCCTCGTCTGATGAAGTAGAGCTTCAACCAACGAGGAAATGTCGAAGTTGTATGTCGGAATAAGAATAGAAAGCATTATACCATAGAGTCAATAAGCTTGCCGTCTTCAACACAGATGGTTCGAGACGGAAACTTGTCTATCATGGAGAAATTATGCGTTGCCATCAAAATAGTTGTACCCGACTTATTGATATTATGAAACACTTGGAAAATTTCTTCGGAAGTGATGGGGTCCAAATTACCAGTAGGTTCGTCTGCCAGAATGAGGTCTGGGCTGTTCAGCAACGCACGGGCAATGCAAACGCGTTGTTGCCCGCCGCCGGAAAGTTGGGAAGGCAATTTGAAATCCTTCGTAGCCAACCCCACCAAAGACAGTACCTCCTCACAACGATTCAACATAGCCGTTTTATCCTTCCACCGAGTAGCACGCAGCACAAACATCAGATTCTCTATCACCGTCTTATCGTTCAAAAGCTGATAATCTTGGAAAACCATTCCAATTTTCTTTCGCAAGTCAGGAATATGCTTGGTTTTCATGTGGATAAGAT
>JAZRYC010000079.1:0-9086 GCA_045600525.1 Bacteroidales bacterium | reverse complement strand
ACAAAAATGCCTACCACAACACCGTGCCCACTTGGCTCTGTATCATCTTATTCCTGGCCTGGGGGGTTCTCATGTACCGCCTCTGGGTGTGGCTAGAGAACCGAAACAACCGCTGCGACAAGAAAGATGATATTTGAATGTACCATTCCCTTGTTTGGTCGATAAATTTTAATTTGTGCGGACAGTATCAGCATTTAAGTCTTTACAAGTTAGTGGCTGCGTTTTTAAATTGGGCGTGGATGTTTTTTGGGCGTCAATGGGTTGGTGGTCGGAAGAGCCCGCGCCCAACTAATATCGCAAAGGCCATTAATGCTGGCTCGGACATACAACCCCTTTGATTCTTAAAACCACATTGGGAGTGTTACCTGCATTAGAATAGACAACAATGGTTTTTCGAAATGGACCAGGGCTTGATGGGGTAAAGGTTACTCTCAGAACTCCGGTTTTCCCTGTCATCAAAGGTTTTGAACTCCACTGGGCTGTTGTACACCCACAGGATGAGCCAACATGGGATATGATTAATGGCTGATTGCCTACACTTTTATATCTGAACACAAAACTGACATCTTCGTTCATGGCGACTTCACCAAATTCATGTTCAGTTTCCAGGAATTCAATTTTCGGGCAACTTTTTCCACATGATGGAGTGTGGCAGAAGTTGCTGAACGTCAAGGCGAGCATCAAAAAACAAATTACTAATATGTATCTAACTGTCATTTTTCGAGAAGAATTAAATGTGAGACCTCATGGTAATCAATCTCGGTGTCAATACTATGCCTTAGCCTAATTGTTTTGTCTGGGGAGACTAAAATTATATCATTTTTGGAAAACAGAAGGCCGTAGTCTTGAGCGTGATAGCAGTGCGAGCGTTCTCTGAGAGAGCTCTCCATTTGCTCTGTTTGCGACTTGCCATTGTTTTCTACGTTGGCCAAAATGACCGTACATAGGTCACCCAATTGTTTGGCTAGCCGGTTGTTCCTTTTGAGGGTTCGCACATCCACCCAAGGTAAAACGAGAATCCATCCATCCACATCTTCCAACCTCAATGTGTCATAGGTTATTGAGTTAATAAAAGGATATACTAGGTGCTCTTGTTCCAATGTGTCGGGTGCATAAGTGCTGGTCAGGTGGGATGGTGGTACATTGTCATCCCAATTCAATGTATAGCCATTGTTGCTGTACTTGCTAATGTTTGCCAGATCATTCAACATGGCCGACATGTCACGATGCTGGACGTTTCTCACAGTAAAGATATCTTTTTTGTGTTCCGGTAGATATTCAACTGCATGTAGCGTGCCATTCTTTTTGTTTCCAAATATTAAGTCAAGGGGTATTTCGGCTATATAACAACCATACGGCGTGCATATCTTTCTTTGGATAGTGGCAGTCACAAGGGTTTTGCCATCCTTGTCCGCTTGTATTGTATCTTGATGGTTCAGTTTCACGCCCGACATGGATTCCAACAAGGGAGAATAGGCTTCGGCAACAGCCACATTTTGTGTGAGATAACGTAAGATACATTCGTAGTAGTTGAATTCCATGCCGTCAATATTAGGAGCGTTTGAATGGAAAATGGACACCTCCGAATTGGGCAGGTAAACGCATATGAGAGAATCCTGATTTGCTACAAGATTGTAATTTTCGGTTAAGACGGCCAAGGTGTGTCCATTATCGTTAGTATTGTGTACAATCATGTGCTCCTTAGTTCTGATGGCGCGTAATTGGCGGTGATGGCTAAGTTCGAAATCTGTCCACTCATGGTGTCGGTACTCTTGCTTTATGCCATCATAATATTCGCCAGTGGGAATACCCATTTGATCGTATGTGCCGCAGCCACAAAACAGAAGGCTAATGGACAAGTAAAATGTCTTTTTTTTCATGTAATGAGAATATAGTAAGGGCATTATCTATTAATGCCCTTATTGGTTTTGCGCCTACTTCCTAGAATAAAGATGACAGGCTGAAATTATTATTGTTGTTAGTGATGCTGATGCCAGATGCCCATTCGCATTTTTGAGCTGCAGGCTTCAAAATGTTGATGTCATCACGGCAAGCTTCGCAATAGATGTATTGTACCCGACCATTCGAATCTCGTTTGATCGTCATGCGGCATGGTTTTCTGCATCCGGTGTTCTTGCAGTATGTTACGATTGTGGGGTCACCATTTGGTGCGTAATATACTACAGTTCCGTCCTCTTCTACAGCCTTTTCAATGGCAGTGCCAATCACATAGCCGACAGTATCTGTAATATTGTAGAGAGCCAGTGTAAGGATGGGAGAGTAACTTTCTCTTTGGGGAAAGTCATCGGTGATTTGGTAATCCTCCATAATTAGGTTGTAATCTGGGCACATAAAGTTCAAAATACTATCACACTGTTCCAACTTTATGTCAATATCTGTGGTGTACATTAGGCCATCTGCTTCAGTCCAAGTGGCTAAGACCTTCATCTCGGATTTTGTTTGTGTAAGATAACTATTTTTGTAGGTCGTATTCTTGTCATCCTTGCTGCAAGAAACAATTGCAATAGTGATAAATACTATCGCAAAGACCATAATGGTCAAAATTTTCTTCTTCATTTATTTTAATATAATGTGACTAAAAGATGTTGAACGAGTGCTGTCGGTATATCGAAATAATTCTTCGTCACCACACAATAGAGTCGGCCATTCCACGTTATTATGCTTGTGGAGCGTGCTGCTCTATGCCTTGGGCGATGTGGGGCGGGGTGGGGAATCCTTCTTGTCGCAAACCATTCGGGTTCTCCCCCTGCCGTATCGCCCTCAGTTATGCCACTGCCACGGCGGCGCACATCATATCATCGTGCGGGGCTTGATCAGATGTTGTTCATGTTTCCTTTCTTTTTTTATTTTCCGACTGTTTTGAGGTCCTAAGGACACAGTCAAACAATTGTTAATTACTTTGTTGCAAACATGTGCTCAATTATGTTTGATGTTGCAAAGTTAAGCACATTTCCTCACGGATGCCATCATCCCAAAGGGTGATTTTTCGATTCTGACTCTAAAATCATACTTTTTAGTGATGCCTTTTTTGCGGAAACATCATCCTAAAGTGTGATTTTTGATGCTTTTGTATTGGTGATGCTTGGTGAATGAAGAAAAAAACGTATCTTTGCATCCGCTAAACATAAACATTATCCTTATGCTAAATGTTGATAAATTGTTCTTTAACCATGCTGTTGGCAAAGACAACGGCGAGGCAACGGATATCAGGCCTATGATTGCCACAATAGATGCAATGGCCCGTATCAACGGCCAGAGTGCATTCGTAATAGACTTTGACCGCCACGAACTTTTGTACCGGACAGAACAAATGGTCTATATCGACGAGGCCACAATCAGGGACATTAAGCGAGAGTGCTCTAATCCGTATTGGTCGATCATTTCAGAAGAAACCCTTCAAAAATTGTTGGACATACGCAACCATTATTTGCTGGCCGGGAACACTTTGTCTATAGACGACTATCGGCGGCATGTATGCATAATAGAGTATCCGATACTTTTGAAGAATAGAGAATTGTTCATTGCGCAGAAATTCTCCCCCTTGCTGATGCGCAGCGATGGCATCACTCAGTCGGGGGTATTTGTTATAAGTTATTCAAACAAGTCCGCCATAGAGTGTAATATAGTAGCACCTACAGGCCGTAGGTTCAGATTCGATTTTGCCGAGAAGCGTTTCCTTGAATTCAATCTTGCCACAAGCCTGAGCCTGGCCGAAAAGGCTGTACTGCAACGGGCCAAAATGGGTATGACTTGCGAAGAAATTGCCGAAAGCCTCTGTTTGTCGGTCAATACCGTAAAAACTCATAGGACGCATATATTTAAGAAACTGCAAGTGGGAACGATTACCGAAGCCCTGGCCGTGGTGGGCAACTATCAGTTGATTTAGAACCTTATTGTAGATATGTTTTTTGTCTATGTCGTTTGTGGCTAATTGATAATATTCTTTAGCATTATAGGGAAATATACAAAAATGCCTACCACAACACCGTGCCCACCTGGCTCTGCATCATCCTCTTCCTGGCCTGGGGCTTCCTCATGTACCGCCTCTGGGTGTGGCTTGAGAACCGAAACAACCGGCACGACAAAGATTAGTCCACCACCGTTAGTCCACTCATCCTGCGGTCATCCTACAGCCATTCTACGGGGTTCTTACGGTCTCATAAGCGTAGCAACACCGTAGGATTTCCGTAGCATATCCGTATCATTACTGGACAAACTCAAAAGGAATGGCTGTCGAATGCGGTTTCCCCTAAATTGGCGCATTCCTGGTATTCTGTGCAAAGCATCATTCATCATTCATTTTTTTTCACTTTATCACCTTCGGCGTAAGACCGGACCGTCTCCGCCCTATGGATTGGTGCGGAAAAGTAGGCTCAAGGAATCGCAAATGAAAAAAGGAGGCCCGGATGAGCCTCCCTGGTTATTGTGGATGACAGTAGCCTACAAGGTGATGACCAGCACTTGGGCCATGAGCACACGCAGGAACATGGTTAGTGGATATACAGTTGAGTATGCTACACTTGATTGTTGATCGGTGCAAAGGCTATTGCTATAGGCCAGTGCGGGAGGGTCGGTCATGGCGCCGGAGATAAGTCCGGCAATGGTGTAGTAGCTGAGGTTGAAGCAGAATCGGGCAATGAGACCTACGGCCAGACAAGGAACCACGGTGATGGCAAACCCATAAACAACCCACATATAGCCGCCGTTCATGATGGTCTGTATGAAACCTTGTCCGGCTCCTATGCCCACGGCGGCCATAAACAGGCAGATGCCGATCTCGCGTATCATCAAGTTGGCCGACTTGGTGGTGTGGGTGGGTATGTGAAGCTTGGGGCCATAGTGCGAGATAAGTATCGACACAATCAGCGGGCCGCCAGCCAGACCCAGTTTGATGGGCACCGGTATGCCAGGAATGGCTATGGGCAGCATGCCCAGCACCACACCCAACGCAATGCCGAGGAAGATATAGAAAAGGTGCGGTTTGTTGTCTTCTGGTTTGGTAGTTTCGGCTTGTTGCGATGCTGCTTTCTGTTGGTTGGCGCGCTGCAGGTTGGCTCCATTGCGGTCGGAATTGGCCTCAAAGAGCGAATCCTCGGCGGCTTTGTCCACACGGAAGAAGCATTTGAGAAATGTGATGCTGAGTATGATGCCCACCACGGCCAGTGGGTAGGCCACGGCATAGCCTTGGGCATATAGTGAGTTGGATAGTCCGTTGTTGAGGTCCGAGAAAGTCTGCTGGGCGGCACCCAGACCGGGTGTGTTGGTCACCGCACCATATAGCACACCCACCATGGCGGCCTTGTCCTCGCCCGTAAGCATTTGGATGACAAGCATCATGGCACAGCCTAGCAGCACTATGGTCATGGCCAGGGTGTTGAGCAGCACGCCTCCTTTCTTGAACGACTGGAAGAATCCGGGACCGACTTCGATGCCGATGGAGTAGATGAACAAGATGAGTCCGAACTCCTTGGCAAAATGGCCAATTTCGGCATCGAGTTGCAATCCCAGCTGGCCCACAAAGATTCCGACGAAAAGAATCCATGTGACACCAAAAGAAATATTCTTTATGTGGATACGACTAAGAATCAATCCGATGGCTATTACCAGGCTCAAGAGCAAGACAGAGTTTGCCACACCTGGTTGAAGAAAAAGTGTTTCTAACCAGTTCATGTTGGTTTATGAGTTTATAAGTTTTGCTTAGAAGTTTAGTTGCTTAGATGTTGTTGGCTTTTGGGCTTAGTTGTTCTTGGGTTTCTGGCTTAGATGTTGCGTCAACAACTAAGCCATTAAGCAACTAAACAACTAAGCCACTACGCACCAAATCAAAGATCCATTTTACGGATATAGAGCGATTTCGTGTCATCGACCATGCGGATAAATTCGCGGGCGGCGCATTTCATGTACACCCCGCTTTTCACATGGTAGCAGCCATCCATGCGACAGTCGTTGCCCTCGATGGGGATCGACACTAGGCCGCAACCGCTTTTGATGGTGGCATGCGACAACAACGTGACCATGTGCGACGAACAAACTATTTCGAGCAGCATAGAAATATCGTTCACCTCAAGTTGAATATTAAAATTGTTAGTCCCTTTGGAAATCATAGAGTCGAACACATTGCGGGCTTGCCATCCGCTGCCGGGCAGAGCCAATGTGCAGTTGCTCAACTCGCCCAGGGTCAGGCTTTTGCGGTTGGCCAGCGGGTGAGTGTCGCACATTACAGCCGATAAGCGGTTGAAGAACAACGAGTAGGATTCAATGTCGGGATAGCTCTCGGTGGAACGGTAGCTGAACACCACATCCACCTCCTGTCGGCTGAGCATATCCATCAGTTCGTCCACAGGGTGACAAATGATTTTAACTTTAACACCAGGATGTTTGCGGATAAAGAGCAGCAGCACATCGGTGAGGATGGGCGAGAATGTGTAGGTGGTGCCGATAGTCAGGTGGCCGGTCACCACGCCCTTCACGTTGCGAATCTTGTCAATCGTGGTGTCGGCATCGGTCAGCGTCTTCTTAGCCTGGGGCAGAAAGGCCTGGCCCAGGTCGGTGAGGCGCACATGCCGATTGTCGCGCATCAGCAAGGAGGCATCCAACTCGTCTTCCAACTGCTTGATTTGTTGCGACAAAGTGCTCTGCGTGATATGCAGTGCCTTCGCCGCCTCCGAGAAACTGGAGAGTTCGGCCACTTTGACAAAATATTTCAGCTGCCTGAGTTCCATTGCCCTTTAGTCGATAGTGCTGTCGTTGTTGCTTTTAAAATCTTTCACTTTGTAGTAGGCCGAGATGACAAAAGCCAGTGCCAAACCGCCTAAAATAATGTGCCAAGCATTGATAGTAGCCATGATTTCTTTGTTTTTTAATTAGGTTAATACTTTTTGTTGATTTGTTGATCTGATTTTTTGTTGAATTGAAGCTTAGTTGCTGAATTGCTTAGTTGCTTAAACGTTGCGACAACAATTAAGCCACTAAACATCTAAACTATTTTGTTCAACAATTCGTCATCTTCAACTTTCGATTTGCAAAAGTACTACCATTTTTCTGCTTGGCCTGCCGATAATATAACTCTTTTTCTATAGTTGTTATCGGTTTTATTAATCCATCTTGTGTTACAATGTGTTAAAAGTCTTTTTTGTGTGTTGCTTAATGTATTTTTGAGGTGAATATTTGCGTTTTTTCAGTATTATTTTTGCGTTTCTTTGAGCGCAAACAGCTGCTCGGTCTATAATTTTAAAGATCTATCATTAGATTTATCAGTGGCACCAGCACAGCCGTGGCCACGCCCATGAGGGCAATGCACAGTCCGCTCACAGCACCTTCCACTGCGCCAATCTCCAGGGCGCGGGCGGTGCCAATGCCGTGCGAGCCGCTGCCCATGGCTGCGCCGAAGGCTATAGGATTTTTGACGTGCAGCACCTTGAGAACCAGCGGGCCGAAGATGCCGCCAAACAATCCGCACAGTGCCACCGAGATGGCGGTGATGGCCGTGTTGCCACCAACGCCCTTGGTCACTTCCATGGCTATAGGCACAGTCACCGACTTAGCCTCCAGCGATAGCAGCACCATCTTGTCCAATCCCAACCAGTTGCACAGCGCCACCACACTCAATATGCCCACCACGCTGCCAACAATCACGGCACTGAGTATCGGCACAAGGTAGAGCCGTATCGTGTGCCGCTGCTCATACATCGTCAGCCCCAGTGCCACCACGCAGGGACCGAGCATGAAACTAATCATGGCGTTGCTCTGGATATAGTGCTGGGCGGGAATATGGCAGAGCCAGAGGATGGTGATGATGATAGGCACACTGATGAGCATAGGGTTGAGCAGCATGATCTTAGACTTGGTGCGAATCCATACGGCAAGGATATACACCCCTATCGTAAGTGCTAGCAGCACAGGCTGGCTCATCATAATCTCGTGCATCATTTGCGGCCTCCTTTCTTCAGCAAATGGTCCAGCCCCTGCACCGTATAGCCCGTGGCGGCCATTACGCAGACAGTGGTCAGCACGATGACTGCCAGCCAACCCAGCCAGTTCATCCGTATCGCGCCCCATTGGTCCATGATGCCCATCACGGCGGGGATGAAGAAGATGGTCATATTGCCGGTCAGGAAATGCGCAACCTTCTCTATGCGCTCCGCCTTCACCCATTTCAGTAGCAAGGCAATGAACAGCAGCAACATGCCCACCACGCTGCCTGGCACAAAATGCCCCATCAGCACCGACAGGCACTCGCCCGCGGCCCAGCATCCCATAATGATGCCGAATCCGATGATAATGTCCATGGTTGTTCTTTGGGTATATAAGTTTATGAGTTTAGTTGTTTATAAGCTTAGTTGCTTAGACGTTTTGGGGTGAGATGTTGCGTTAACAACTAAGCCATTAAGCAACTAAACAACTCAGCCCCTAAGCCCCTAATACACCGAAATCAGTTTGATTTCAAAAATCAGCGTGGCATTCTTGGGAATATCGCCGGTGCTCCGGTTGCCGTAGCCCATCTCGGCAGGGATATACACCTCCCAGTGGTCGCCGATGTGCATATTCACCAGCGCAATCTGGAATCCGCTGATCAGTTCGTTCACGCGGAATGCGGTAGGCACCTTCTTCCAGTCGGTCTGGTCAAAGACATGCCCGGTGATGAGCTTACCGCGGTAATGGCAGGTCACCACGCTGCGTGGCTTCACCTCGCCCTGGCCCGAGCCTTCCTCTATCACGCGGTAGAGCACGCCGCCGCGCAGCTCCTTCACACCCTCCTGTTGGCGCATTTCGTCCATGAACTGCGCATTCTTATTCTTGTTTTGATTGTTTCTACTCATAGCGTTACGCCAATTCCGGCTAGTGGAATTGCATTTGCAAAGATACGAAAAGTGAGAGGAATGGAAAGAAAAATTTTTTTTTCATTCCATTCCCGAACGCCCAAATCTTCACCGATCGAACTCTTTTCCCGCCGTACCTTCGCTTCTTATCCTATAGTTTTACCTTATTTATACCTTATTTATCCTATATATAATAGTATAAATAAGGTATAAATAAAGTATAAATAAGGTAAAACTGGCGGGGGG
>JAZRYC010000078.1:0-2608 GCA_045600525.1 Bacteroidales bacterium | reverse complement strand
GGGCGCATAACCAACTACTTGTTCAGGACGTTGGAGTTCGATCATCACACGGTTGTTATGGCCATAGAGCACTTCAAAGTTATCGCAAAGTCGGGCGAATAAGGTTTCCTTTTCCTCCTTGCTTTTGCAGATAAATTCGTTACAAAACTGTCGAAAATCCTCAGGCGTACCGTCATCGGCTGTCCAGAGGGCGGCAGCCTGTTCCACTCCGCGCTCTACAAGTTCCGCTGATATATTGGTCTTCGTTTTGAGTTGTTGCGCCGTTTCGTGACGGAAAGAAGCGTTGATATTGCTGTTTTGGGCAGTAAGTGTGGAAAAGGCCATAGCTATGATGACAAAAATGAATAGGTGTTTTTTCATTATAGTAAGATTATCGTTTTACAATAAGTTTCTTATGTATATTCTTGGTGTCGGTCTGGATTTGAAGCATATACACGCCTGAAGGCATGTCAGAGACGGAGAAAGAGGCTTGTACGGCGTTCACGTCAATACGCTTCACATCACGTCCGAGCATATCTCTAACGAGGATGCTTTGAATGGGGAGATCGTTTTGCAGCATTACGATGTCTTTTGCCGGATTGGGGAATATAGCCATATCATGGTCAAAATCTTCGATTCCGGTTTTGCTGCCAATGTAGCTGATGGAAAATCCTTCATCGTTGTTTTGTTCATCCGTTTCAAAAAGAAGACATAGTCTATAGGCATCATACTCCATGAGTGTGTCTTCCATGCTACCCGTCAATGTGGCGAGCAGGTTGTCGTCGGACAGACTATTCTTGTAAATACGAAGAAAGTCCTTGTTCTCTTCTAACTTAAGATAATTGACGTGCAGGCTAACAGAAGCATATCCGCCTAAGAGGACGATACGGTGCACGCAAGAGGTGAGGTTGTTGTAATCCATGTCGCCACTTCCGTCTGTGATTTCGCCACTTTCGTTGGTATGGGCGATATTGCCTTGACAGAACGAAGGCGCGGAGGCGTTGTAACACACACGGATGCCTTTACCGCAAAGAGTATCGCCATTAGTCCGCAAATGAACAGTTAAGGAGGTGTGATTTCCATAGAAGATCAGATTTCCAGTCGTGTCAGTGAATATATAAGAAGGGGTAGCATTGTTGTCTATTGAAATGGCAAGGGTATCACCAGCGGCAACGTCAAAATCCACATTCAGGGATATATCGTTCATATTTGCCAGGTTCGGAGCGATCACCCATTGATAGTCCATGTTGGAGGCGTATGGTTCCCAGGCCAGACTTCCATCTGTAAAGGAGCCAGCCGGTTCGGTGAGCGTCTTTGTTCCCGTAATGGGATGGACGGCGGGATAAGCATAGAGATTGGTGTCCGGATAGGCATTGATAATTAATTCCTGGGCCATATTGAAATGCGTACCGGCGAGATTCAGTTGATTGGTATAGAAATAACCATCAGAGGACCCGTCCCAACCGAAGTTGAAATGGAAATAGTAATTGTTGTCAATCATCTTATAACCATCACAGATGAATCCATGACCGTTGATGTTGGGTTCGCTCCAACCGGCATAATAGAGGGGAATATTGCGTTCCAAATGGGCAACAATGACGCTATCCCAGTCCAAATCGGTGGAGTCACGGAATAGATATTGCGTTTCTGGAGAATATTTGAAGTATGTTTTCAGAACGTTGGCTGCACTATGGTTATACATGCCGGAGCCATCGGGACCATAGACCATGTCCACACCCACGCCGAAATGGTATATCAGTTTGGAGATTTCCGTATTGATGGCGGTCGGTTCGTCGCACATGGCGTCATAATTGTAGGTTGTATTTTCGTAATCGGCCGACTGTACGCCATATGTGGAATCAAGATAGGAATAGGTACCCAAGCCCGTTTCTGGGAAGCGGAAATAGTAGATCAACTGTGACATGGCCGTTGCTACGCAACCTGTCACCACGCGGTTGTTTTCGCCGGCGAAGTCGCGGGGACAATAATAATTATAGTATTCACCCTGTCCCCAGTGTGACTGCATAAGGGGCTGTACCCCATTGCCGTTGCGCATATCGGATTTTGCGCTGAGCAGACGTATCCATTCGGGGCGAACTTCCGTGGAGGTGCTGGATTGGTTTTTTAGAGCAGACAACTCAGCCTGGTAGTAGTCCAGCCACATTTGGGCAGGCGCGGCGATTTCGCCATCTCGATAGAGCTGGTGGTCGGAAAAGGCCAATATCGGAGGCACGCGCTTGTCACCACTGACCACCACGAAGCTATTGTCCGCGTTGAACACATATAGCAAGGCTTGATCATTCTTCTGAATCGTCTTAGCCATTCCCAGGAATGACTTGTTTTGCGACTGCATAAATTGTTTTGCGACCATTTCGGCCTCTTGCAAAGTCACGTTCTGTGCCATAATGGCAATAGACAACGTGGTGAGGACACTTAATAGGAATAATTTTCTCATGGGGCTATAGTAAATAGTTAATTAACAGATTTATAATTTATTAGGTTTAAACTTAAATCGTCACAAAGATACTATTTTAGTGATAGAAAACAGCATTTTTATAAAAAAAATCATCTTGATGAAAACAATAAGAAAAAAAGTGTATTTTTGCGGCCTCCAATCACGGAGAGTTCG
>JAZRYC010000077.1:0-31295 GCA_045600525.1 Bacteroidales bacterium | reverse complement strand
GTTTGCGCACGGCTTCCTTATAAACACGCATAAAACGTTCCTCCCCCTGCGGATTGAAATAGCGGAAGGCAAACGTGTATTCGTTGCCGGCGCGATAAACCTGGTTGTCTTCGGTATATCGGCACGGATTCGCCGTGTCGGAGCGCACTTCATGATAGATGCCGCCAGCATTTTCATACTCCGTAACCGTCTGCGCCGAAACCGTAGCGCAAATCATTATACCTACAACAAAGAAGGACTTGATTTGATGTAAGACAGCGGTTTTCATGGCTATAGAGTTTTGATAATGTTTAAAATAATGTGCAAAAATAATACTTTATGTTTATGATTGTAAACATTATTGATTATTTTGATTTATCTGCAGTGAACGGATGTTCCGCCTTCGGGGCGGATTTCACCAACGTATGAAAAAATCTACCTTTTCTGAATTGCCTTTACAATATTATGATACAATTCCCGAATATCATCTGTCTTATAGCACTCTGAAAAATCAATTTCGACATCAGGATTGATCCCCATTGAAGTTTCAGTCCCCGTAAAATCAAAAGTACGCCATGTGTTAAACTGGATATGCAAGCCTGAAGGCAACACCAAATGGAATGGGTTGCCGGTAGCCCCCATTGTCTTTCCACCATAGGATACAATGCTTTTGTCCTGCTTGAGCTTGCTGATGAGCCATTCGGCAGCAGAACCGGTTTCCGAACCTTGGAGGATGATGACCTTTCCTTTAAAATTGGAAGGATAGTACGAGTTTGCATATTCTGTTGGCGGCAATGCGTAGAAATACTCCCCTCGCTTCATTTTACACAAATCATTGTCTGGATCGGAAGATTCGTCACAAGAATAAGAGCTGACGGCTTTCATATAGGCAATATTCATTTTGGACAACACACTGTCGGTAGTAAAGGACTCCGTCTTGGCAAGGAAGCCACTGATGTCTTCCGTATTCGTGGAAGTTCCACCGGTGTTGTGTGTCAAGTCTAAAATAATGGTTTCGCAGGACCTGATGCTGTCCAATTTACCTAGAAAGAAATCCTTCGCTTCAGATGAACATTCCACGATTCTAAGGTATCCTGTTTGGGATTTTGAATCCATATACCAGCCGTTCTTCCGATTTATGTTAAAATCCTGAACGAACCATTCACTGGGTTCGCCAATCATTTTTTCAGCAGGCAACGCAATGGAGTATTCTTTTTCCCCTTTGAGAATCAACTGGAAAGTCGTTCCGTAGGGGAACATTGTCCAAGGACCTTTGTTGGACATTGCAGTCAGGATTCGATACTCGTCATTCGTTGCCGGCACATAAGGATAAAATTCTTCAAGCATGAATTTCACTGCCGGAATTCCGTTTATGGAAACAATCTCATCCCAGATGTGCATTTTATCCGCATATTTTTTGGAAAAATTGGTGAGGAACACTTTTCCCTTCCGATATTCTGTTCGAATATACAATTGTGACAGGGAATCCGTCCAACTGGGCGAATCGACCACAAAGGTATGGCTGTTTTTAAAGCAGGCAAGATACCTCATAATGGATTTGGTGTATTCAAAATCATTGGCCGTATGGGACACAATAGGCAGAAAAGCCCGGTAAAGGCTGTCAGCATCCAAATCCATACAGTTGTTCATATTGTCAAAATTATATGACATCTCTCTCCAAATAAGAGAAAGTTCATACACTTTCTGCTCGGGCGTGACAGTACTTACTGCTGGATGTTGCGCCCAACAAGACAGTGCCGTCAAAAACAAAATGGTACAAGTGACTTTTTTCATAATGATATTGATTGTTTAAAGAATACTTCGATTTTCACATTGCTTCGCCTGCGGCGTAACTCCCACAAATTTCTCTAATTAAGACACATTAAGACAAATTTCATTTTAGAATTAGGATAATGAGTGAATTAGGAGCGTCAGCGACAATCGGTATAATTTTGAGACGGTGCAGTGCACCGTCTCTACGTTATTTCTTCACGGCAATCACACGGAAACCGACCATTGGGGATGGCTCGGTGAAAGTTTTCTCGCTCTGGATGCGGATGTCATAGCCGGGGTCCGCCCAGCTGCCGCCCAAGGCAATGCTTTCCCCATAAACCATCTCGGCCACATTACCGCACATATTGTACAGACCATATGGATTCGGATCGTGAGAGACTACCGAGGTAGTAGCTGGATTTACAGACAAATACTTCTCTCCATTTTTCAACTGCAACATATTCACATTATACGGTTGCGGTGCCAACATCCAAGCTACGGCGCGATAACCATCTTCAGTCTTCGTCAAACAGTCGGCGGGGATATTGAAAAAGGTGTATCTATAAGCATCCAACGGGGTGATTAAGGAACCATTAGCGTATTTTTCAAGGAAATTTCCGCCCCAAGCCGCAACCTGCCAATCTATCTTGTCGGGCAACGTGTATTTCCACTCCGAACTGCCCACCTTATCAGTCAGCCATTGGCAGAAGAGCAATGCTCCCTCATAGCTGATGTTGGCGACAGGATAATTTCCGAAGTCGGGCGCATTCCAGTCTTTGTATTTCCGGCTGATTTTTTCCAAGGCAGTGTCTTGAATAGAGGCTTTCGCATAATCATCCATCCGGCCTTGCGCTCGCAAATCTTCCAAGAAGGCATTATAAGACGCACGAGAGACTTCCGTTGTCATCATATAGAATCCGGCGGTTGTATATTCGCTCGTATGAGTCACTTTTCCAAGCGAATCCAGGATATTCAACGTGAAATGTTGCGCCGGGATTTCCACGAAATTACCGACCAACTGTTTTTCCTTTTTCACGACTGCCTTGTCGCGTTTCTGCGCGGAGACGCAAAGCGCCAAAACCGCAAATGTTAATAATAAAAAGGTTCTTTTCATATCATTGATTTTTGAGTGAGCAGTGAGCAGTGAACGTTGCACGGGAAGGTTGGTGAGTAGAATGGTAGATGAGTAGAAAGGTAGAGAAGTAGAAAAGTAGATGGGTAGATGGGTAGATAAGTAGAATGGTAGAGAGGTAGAATGGTAGAGAGGTAGAGAGGTAGAAAAGCTGGACCCTGAAACTTGAAACCTGAAACCTTGAGCTGACGCAATGAATTGCGTCCCTACATCTTGAACCCTAAACCCTAACACCTGAACCCTATGCTCTACATTCCTTGCGGCTGCATTCCGCCGCCTTGGCTGGCCTGTGATTCCAGCTCCATCTTGCCGAACTTGAAGGTGATGCCGGCACGGACACTGCGACCAAACCAGCTGTTCCAACTGGTGTTACTGGTCACGTAGTACGGATTGTTGCTGATAGAGGTTTCCTTGTTCCAATTGAAAATGTCGGTCACATCCAGATGGACGGAGATGCGGCGTTTCCAGAACTCGGCACGCAAACCGCAATCAATGGAGTAACGGGGCTGCGTAACTGTGAACAACGACTTACTCTTGGAATGATAGTTGGCAGAGGCGTTGACCTCCAAGACTTTCCACAACTTAGCCCAAAAGTTAAGTCGGAAGCTATAGCCCAGATTTTCAACATTATAAGGTTCTGTCTCGTCGCGGAATTGGAAAGAGGATTTCGCATAGTACATATTCGCATAGAAACGGATGTTCATAAAAGATTTGAGGCGGTACATCACGCTGGCTTCCAGTCCTGTATTCAGCGACTTGCCCGCATTGATCGGCTTGCTGAAGCTCACGATTCGGCCAAAGAAAGGATCGTATGCCACATCCGTCAAATTGCTGTATTCATCCTTAGTATTCCTAAAATAGGCATTGATACTCACATTACCGAACTTCGGGAAGAACTTCGTCCAGCCGGCTTCCAAAGAATTGGTGTAGGCCTGGCGCAAGTCCGGATTGCCCGTACGATAGGAGTCTTCGTCGTAAAAAATGAACGGCGACAACTCATCCGTGGAAGGATTATCCACCCGGCGCGTATAGCTCAGCTTGAAATTGTGCATCGACTTGGTTCGATAGCTCAAGTGAAGAGACGGGAAAAGTCCCCAGTAGCCTTTCCGCATATCATATTGCGGTGCACTTATGAATTTCAAATCATAGCCTTCATATTCGGTACGCAAGCCGCCTTTGACAGTAAAGTTGCCGAAACGGTGTTGGATGGTGACATAACCTTCGCCGCCGTAATTCTGCGTAAGGCAATCGTAGGAACGCAACAGGTCACGTTCCAAAACAGAATCTGTTCCAAACACCAACGTGTCCAAATAATAATACTTGTTTGTTCGGCCGTACGAGCCGGCAACGCCCAACTCTATTTCACCATTTTCGTGGTAAGGTATGGTGTAATCCACCGAGGCGCTTGCATTATTCATAGCATATCTCTGGTTATCATACCTAAGTTTATCCCTGTCGTAAAAGGTGTAATCACGATTGGACATGGAGGCATTTTTGGAGAGCCAACCGGAGTAATTCACATCAAAGGATATCTTGTGTCCTTTGTTATTGAATTTGTGTTCATACCACATACCGCCATATCCGCCGAAGCCAGTACCTTTAGAACTATCTATTGAATTATAAGAGTAATCACCAACATCATAGAGATATCTCTGCCAGATACAGGAACCCGAAGAAAAGGAATTGTCGAAAGACGGATACACACCGCCCCAGAAATAAAAAGTATTCATTGTATCGGGATCATACGAAGCGTGTAGGAAAAGTCCGAGATTATGGCTTCTGCTTTTCCAGTCATATTCGCTGCTGGAATATTCGGCCGTGTCGCCTTCATTGTTAAACGTCGTGCCTTCAGAAGATCCCCTACTCTTTGTAACACTGTATCTATAATTGGCATACGCACTGAAAGAAAACTTCTCGTTGGCATAAACATACGACAGGAACGGTGATATGTTCGGGGTGGACGATCCGCGCACGCCGAAACTGAAGAAGCTGTTTTTCTTGATTTTGGAGGCGGTCACGATATTGATGATGCCGCCGCTTCCTTTGGCGCTGTAGCGTGCCGAAGGGTTAGTGATGACTTCAATCTTCTCAATTGTGCCGGCGGGCATCTGCTGGATGAACTGCTTGAGGGCCTCCTCGTTCATATTGGAGGGTTTGTTGTTGAGCCAGATTTCCACGGATGAGACACCGCGCAGCGTGATGTTGCCTTCCACATCGACCTCCACGCCGGGCGCGTTCTGCAAAGCATCGGATGCCGTGCCCGACTGCACCGTGGGATCTTCAGAAACATTGTACAACGTCTTTTCGCCATCTATTAGATACACGGGCTTTTCGCCCTTGACAGTTACCTCCTGCAAATCATTGCTAACCTTTTTCATCATCACCTCGCCCAAGTCGATTTTCTTCTGTTCGCCTCCTGCCGTTAATGGGATTGTCAGCAGATCATATCCCACCAAGGTTGCTTTCAGCACATAGTCGCCAGCAGGAATATCTGTCAGCGTGAAGCGACCGTCGGCACCGGAGAACGTGTTGGCCACCACCCGCGCATTAGAATCAGATGTGAGCAGGCCAATCGTGGCATAGAAGATTTTATCGTGACTAAGAGAATCTATCATCGTCCCCGACAACGAATATTTATTTTGGGCTGAAGCCGAGAAAAACATGAAGAGCAGAGTGCAAAACACAAAAAGACGTTTCATAACAATCATTATTACAATAGTGTTTTAACGCACTACAAACTAAAATATTGCAAATACAAAAAATTAATTACAACAAACCTTTTTAACCATCAACTATTAAAAAACTCTACAATCTGTTATCATTCAAAAGATAGCACATATAACATAAATTACATTTAATTTTTTATTAACAACCAACACATGTATTTTGATTTTATTTATTTTTGCAGCGCGTTGTAGATGCACCTGAAAACATAAAAACAAACATCGGCAGGATATACTTCCGCCTAAAAAACAACTTAAACAATCATGAAAAAAAACACATTTATTATCTTAGGATTTATCACGGGTATTATTTTCATTTTAAGCAAAAACTCCCACGCCCAGGAGATCCTTTATCAAGAAAATTTTGGAAATCCGACCAGCAATACGCTAATTCAAGACTATACTGGTTGGCAGAACAACGATGTTCTCTATACGGGAAATGGGACTTGCGACATACGATCTTCTAATGCATCTTCTGGTTACGGACTTGCTTCCGGCGGAGGGAATGTGATGATTAACGACACAGTGAAATGGTTTCAGCTATCGAATCTTTCAACCATGTCACAACCAGACATTTCTCTATATTGTGGGATTCGTAAGACAACCACCGAAAACGGCAGCAACCTTGTAGTTGAAGTTTCTGCCGACAGCATCGTATGGACAAGATTGTACTTAGAAGACACACTACCTACTGGCACCGGCACGTCAGGGTGGTACAGGGTACGATACTTAGGTGTTCCCACCTATGAAAATCTGCACATCAAATTTTCCAACACTAGCACTTCCGATTATCGCATTGACGACATCGCTCTCGTTGTCGGAGAGGAAATTACCTTGGAAACGGTTGCCACTCCTTCATTTTCCCCATCCAGTGGAACATATTACGAGCCTCAAGAGGTTACGATCAGCACTCCCACAGAGAACGCCTCCATCTTCTTCACCATGGACGGCAGTACGCCAACAAGCCTATCCAACGCCTATATGGGTCCAATCACCATCAACACAAGTACATCCATTAAGGCTATTGCCTATAAAAATGGAATGTACGATAGCGAGATCAGCACCGCCAATTATATCATTATTGACACCAACTCCTTAGTGGAATTACCCCTTGACTTATCAAGCAATAGCGAACAAGAGCATTTAGACATCACTCTTCTTCCCGGATTCAGGGCTTACCATTTAGGAGACTCCTATTCGGACGGATCTGCAAAATTTGAGACGGCACATGCCGGACAAGCATCTCTTATCGCCCATCTCGACAGTGCACCCGACTCGTTGTTTTTCGGAATAAAAGGGCGAAAAGGCGGAAGCAATCCTTCCGACTATACAGGAATTTCCTTTGAGATAAGCCAATCTCCTGATGGGCAAACTTGGACTCCAATCCTACTCCTATCCGAACAAAATATTGACATTGATAATTATTCTTCTATAGGACTAAAGTTATCCAATGATGCAAGATTCCTTCGTTGGAAACTTCTATCTGCCGACAAGGGTAACACACAGTTAAACGACATCAAAATAACTAAAAGTCATGGAGGAATAGACAGTACCGGCATTTCAGGACACAACACCTTGACATTATGCCTATATCCCAATCCCACAAGCGACATCCTGCATCTACAAAATGCCGAATCCACTATTTCAAGCATAATGCTGCTAGACCTTTGTGGAAACATATTATCATCTTGGGGGCACGGCACGACCACCATCAACCTATCCTCCTATCCGAAAGGAACCTACATATTAATAATCTCCACTCCATCCGGAAAAATCATTCGTAAAATCGTTAAGATCTAATTGATTTATCCTTAAAGTTCCAAGTTTGTATAGCCGACAAATATTATATAACATCTTTCATACAAACTTGGAACTTTAAACCATATTTCGTACTTTTGCCGCCAAATATTGCTTCAATGAAAAAATTTCTTTCACTCATCATCTGCATTGTTATTCTTTTCACATTGTCATCCTGCCGTAAGATTGAAAAGAACTATTACCCGGACGGTAAAATACAATCATCCATCTCATACCGATTCGGCAAGGAACATGGAAAATCCATCTACTATTTCCAAAATCCGAACACACTGGAAATAGAAATGGAAATGAAACATGGTAAACGAAACGGGGAATTCTCCAGATATTTTGAAAACGGTTTTTTAGACACCCACTGCTTCTATAAAGATGATTCTATTGAGGGTATTCAGGAGATATACTACCCAAATGGCATAATGAGAGAAGAGAACACCTATATCCATGGCAAAAAAGAGGGCGCACACAAAGAATATCACCTTGATGGAAACCTCAAAACCGAAGGAAACTTTAAAAACGATTTATGCGACGGCACATGGACCTACTATGATGAACGAGGCGTTGTTGTGGGCGAAGGTCAATTCGAACAAGGAAAAGGGACCTTAACTGCATATGACGCCATGGGAAGGAAAACTCAAATAACACACTACGACAAAAATCAGAAAAATGGGAAAGAGCAATATTTCAACACTGCTGGTCAAGTTTACAAAGAAATCGTATTCAAAGCCGGCAGAATTGTCTCCCAGCATGTTGATTCCACTTTGATAAAATAATAAAATGAGAAAAGCGCTTCTCACTATAGGTTTTCTTATTATCGCATACGGACTCATTGAGGCACAAAGCCATCACAAAATACAATATCGTGCCGATGTGGGATTGTATGATGAAGACTTCCTACCTGGTGCGCAACGGCTCATTGGAAATGTTGCCTTCGCACAAGACAACATAAAAGGCTATTGCGATAGCGCCTACCTATATGACAAAGAAAATTACATTGTGGCTTTTGGCGATCGTGTTCGAATCTATATTGGCGATTCCGTTCAACTATACGGACGAAGAGCCTATTATGATGGCAACATGAGAATCGCTTCCATTGCGTCCAAAGTCAAGCTTGAGAAAGGTCGTTCCTATCTTCTGACCGATAGCCTCACCTACGATTTAAATCAAGACCTCGCATACTACCTAACTGGAGGACAAATTTTCAGTGATGAAGACACATTGACTAGCATGCGCGGCAAATATTATACCAAGACGGATGACGCCTTCGTAGAACAGGATGTCGTTTTATTTAGCAAAACCTATAAAATGGTATGTGACACCCTACAATACAACACCACCTCGAAAAAGGCCTTTTTCGTATCTCCCACCCATCTCACCTCGGATCAAGACAGCAGCGAAATCTTCACAGATCTCGGTTGGTATGACACACAAAATGATCGATCTACACTCTATGGGAACGTGCAACTATATAATAATAAAGGACAAACTTTATTTGCCGACAGCGTTTTCTATGACAAGTACGCACACTTTGGCAAAGCCTGGAATCATGTCAAGATCATTGATACCAGCAAGAATTACATACTTCAAGGAAACTACATCGAACACCACGAAAATGGTGGAACATCCATTGCCACAGACAGCAACCTACTAATTCTTATTGACGAAAATTCCGATTCTCTCTACCTGCATTCTGATACATTGAAAATTTGTTTTAATGAAGATAATGAAATCATATGGGCTAACGCCTATAACCGCGTAAAATTCTATCGATCGGATTTACAGGGAGCCTGCGATTCCCTCTCCTATATTGCTGAAGATTCCTTAATTACCATGTACTACAATCCTGTCTCATGGTCGGAGGAATACCAACTCACTGCCGACACCATCAAATTCACCCTTTTAGATTCCACAAACACACGTATTGATCTTTGCAAAGCAGGATTCATCGTTGGAGGATTATTTGGCGACAGCGAATTCAATCAAATCAAAGGTGTCAACATAACCGGATATATTATTGAAAAAGAACTCCACCGGGTAGACATCGTCAACAATGCTGAATGTATCTACTACTTACAAGAAGAAGACAGTTCACTTATCGGCATAAACACATCCATCACAAGTGAAATGCGAATTCTATTGGACGACAATAAAATCAGCCAAATTCGTTTCTACGACCAACCTGATGGGAAAATATACCCAGACGAACAGTTTGAAGATAAAAACAGGAAACTTACCGATTTCAGATGGCTTGATGAATATCGTCCCCACGACATCAGCGAGCTCTATATCAAGCCAATCCCTCGTTACAAAAACGAAGTTACAGAACAATAAAAAAGGAAACAAACACCCCCAACAGATATTCGTTTCCTTTTTGTGGAGCCGGAGGGAGTCGAACCCTCGTCCAAACTAGCCGCAAGATTGCTTTCTACAAGTTTAGTCTTCGTTTGCTTGTCGGCGACCACCCGGTACGAGACCAACCAAGCTATCGCTTATCTTCTAAAATTCATTCCTATATCGAAGCCTATAGAAACTATCCGTCCATTTATGACACTTCTTACCGAACGTCGGACCGAAAAACTTCCGGGGAAGCGCCCGCGGCTACAGACCTTGTCTGCGCGGCAGGATCCGCAACAATTACGCTGCGAATGCATAAGAATTTTCGCCGTTTATTGGCATCGAGAGTTAACTTTTAACGGAATCAGCTCACAAACTCCGACCTGCTTACAATCCCCCGTACTTGCTGTCAAAACCAAACGACCCCAGGGAATAAAGGGAGGTTTTATTTCACCTCCCCTTTTAATTGCAATATTACGCGATCCGTATTAGCATTGGACAAAACTGTCAAGCGCTTACTGATCACACCGGTATGTTTAGCTGTATAGGTAGCCTTAATTGTACCTTTTTTCCCCGGCATAATCGGTTGTTTTGACCAATCTACGGTAGTACAATCACATGAAGAGATAACATCGTCCAAAATCAGTGGTTTCTTTCCTATATTCGTAAAAGAAATCGTAACAACTTTGACATCACCGACTTTGAGCGTACCAAAATCCACACTGAGTTTGTCAAACTTAATCTCAGCACCAGTGCCATTATATGTGGCGGTTGTTTTGCTGTCTGTTTTCGCAGCCGTAGTCTTAGCTGCAGTCGTAGTCTTTGATGCAGCTGTTGATTTTGACGCTGCAGATTTAGACGACTGCGCCTGAACGGTCAGCAAACCACAAATGAGCATTCCGAGGAAAATCAATCTTTTCATGACAATTATTGCTATTGGTTATTTTCTTTAAGAGAATTATTTTCATTGGCAGGGGCAGCTTCAACAGGCTTTGCAGCAACACTTCCCTTAATATTTAAAACGACTCTGTTATTGACAGCATTAGATTCAACTGTAATGGATTTGTTGATAGCGCCAATACGTAGTGTGTTATACTTAACTTTAATGGCAGCCTTCTTTCCAGGAGCAATAGGATCCTTCGGCCATTCAGGTACTGTGCAGCCACAACTGGAACGGCAATTGGTCAAAACAAGATCAGCCTTACCCGTATTTTTGAAAACGAATTCACAAGTTCCATTATCACCTTGAGTGATATTGCCATAATCATGGACCAAGGTTTCAAAGGTAATTTCGGGTTCTTTCACTTTTTTGGGCTTTTCAGCGTTAGCTTCTTGTGCTACAGCAGAAAAGGCAAACGCCATAACGATCAATAAACTAAAAACTTTTTTCATAACAATATTTATTAAAAGGTTAATATATAAAATCAAAAAAACGATGAGTTGGACAAAACGCAACAGAACAAGTTTAAGCACCTGATGAATTTTTCTCCACAATCGCCTCAACAGCCAACCGATAACTCTCAAGGCCAAATCCGCAGACAAAGCCCACACAACACCCGGACAGCATTGATTCGCGTCTAAAACGGTCTCGTCCAAACAAATTGGAGATGTGAACTTCCACCACATCACATGGAGTTGTTCTAACGGCGTCTGCCAACACTATGGAAGTATGCGTATACGCACCAGCATTCAGCACAACTCCCGCATACTCCTTCGCAGAAGCAATCACAGAAGCAAGTTCGACTTCTGAATCCGATTGAAAAACATCAAACGAGACTTGAGGATATCTTTTTTGTAAAACAGAAAGATACTCTTCAAAGGAAACCGAACCATAAATATTGATTTCCCGGCTTCCCAATTGTTTTAAATTCACTCCGTTCACAATCAGTATCCGCATCTATTCATGAATTAAAATAAAGACGTCCTCGTTTTCCTTATGCATATTTAGGTGTTCTCTGGCATATTTTTCCAGCAAAACCGAATCTGCATTCAATTGTTCAAACGTATAAGAATTACCGACCTGATTCTTCGTATATGTAATTTTATCCTTCAAATTGTCAATTTTCCGATTCAGTTCCTTATGCGTTTTTAGATTGTGGTCCGAAATAAAGAAGAAATAGCATAAAAACAGGACGATCGTTATCCCATACACAATCAAGAACAACCGGATTCTGCTTTTAGGCTTATTTTCTTCCATTTCATTCATTTTAGCGAGCGTAATTCACCGATCTTGTTTCACGAATCACCGTAATCTTAATTTGTCCGGGATACGTCATTTCATTTTGAATTTTCTTTGAAAGGTCTAAAGATATTTGATTAACTTCAGCATCCGTAACTTTTTCCGCACCAACAATCACACGTAATTCACGACCGGCTTGAATAGCATACGTCTTTACGACACCAGGATAGGTCAAGGCCAGATTTTCCAAATCATTCAAACGTTTCATATAGGCTTCCACAACCTCGCGGCGAGCACCAGGGCGAGCACCGGAAATAGCATCACAAACTTGAACGATGGGCGCAATCAAAGTATTCATTTCCATTTCATCGTGATGGGAGCCAATGGCATTAACCACCTCGGGACGTTCCTTGTATTGTTCTGCCAATCGGGCTCCGAAAAGAGCATGCGGCATTTCTGGTTCCGTATCAGGCACCTTGCCAATATCATGAAGCAAACCGGCACGACGGGCCATTTTGGGATTCAGTCCCAATTCAGCTGCCATCGTCGCACTCAAATTGGCGACCTCCTTAGCATGTTGAAGCAGGTTCTGTCCATAAGAAGAACGGTATCTCATCTTACCGACCATGCGCATTAGTTCATGCGGCATATTGTTAATACCTAAGTCAATACAGGTTCGTTTACCGATCTCAGCGATTTCCTGTTCAATCTGCTTCTTTGTCTTAGCGACAACCTCTTCAATTCTTGCAGGATGGATACGTCCGTCAGAGACTAGTTTCTGCAGAGAAAGTCTGGCAATTTCACGACGGACAGGATCGAAACTAGAGAGCAAAATAGCATCTGGAGAATCGTCAATAATGACATCCACGCCTGTAAGATTCTCCAAAGTTCTAATATTACGGCCCTCACGTCCAATAATACGTCCTTTTATCTCATCGTTTTCAATATTGAATACGGAGACCGTATTCTCCAATGCAGCTTCTACTCCTGTGCGCTGCAAGGCATTAACAACAACCTTTTTAGCTTCAAGATTTGCTGTGTTTTTAGCTTCATCAACAATGTCTTTAATCATCACCATGGCATCTGCCTTGGCTTCATCGCGCATGAGTTCTATCAGTTGTTCCTTAGCTTGTTCAGAAGTGAGTTCCGCAATAGATTCCAACTTTGCTTTTTGGATATTGGTTTGCTCGTCCAACTCCTTTTGCTTTTGCGCAGCTGCCTGCAATTGTTTGGTTAAATTATCTTTAAGAGCCGCATTTTCTGTGGTTTTTCTATTGAGATCCTCCATCTTTTGGCTGAGGGTACTTTCCTTTTGTTTAATGCGGTTTTCAGCAGAAGACAATTGTTGGTTGCGTTCATTGACTGTTTTTTCATAGTCGCTCTTAAGTTGAAGAAACTTTTCTTTTGCTTGAAGAATTTTCTCTTTTTTTAAGAGTTCGCCATCTTCTTCAGCCTTTTTCAAAGCTTCGCGCCCAGCTTTTGTCAATTGGTTTTTGAGTAGAGTGTAGGCAAGTGCAATACCGACACCAGCGCCGATCAAAATGCCCACTATAATCCAAAGTACTGTCATATTATATAGTTTAAATTTATAAATAGGTTTCCTAATACAACAGATTGGATGAGAGAAAAAACCGCATAAGTCCCATAGGGTTTCGAAAAACTCCTAAATGATAAGATGAAGGTGCCCCTCTATTTCGAACGTCCCCGGGATAAGAACCATCCTTGCGGATTTGGGCCTGTTTTCCATAAAAGCAAGCGTCCCCTTCGTTTGAAAATGTGTTGAGTTTAACAAACGTATCTGAACTTATGCGGGATGGGTTTATCAAAGAACGTACTAATCAATTTCAAATTTATCGGTAAGCGATTTCAAAGATTCCATCATGGGAACTAATTCCTCGTCATATTCCTTTAGCCTTTCTTCGTCAGCGAGCCATTTCACCACAAAATCCACCAAAATCTTCGACAAGAGATCTTGTTGGTCGGTATATGTCCATTTTTTAGCGAATTCCAGAAAACTATCATTGATTACCTTTTCTGCTTCGCGGAAATAGTGCTCCCAATCCTTCCTTATCACAACACTCATCGGTCGTTGAGCTACCTGAATGGTGATTTTGACTCTTTCTTCTTCCATACTATTTGACCGTAAGCAGATTTATGCATTTATCTATCTCCCGCACCCAATCGTTAATCTGTTTTATTGTTTCTTGTTTATCTTCTTTATATAATAATGTGTTCGTTACTACTACTAATTTCATTTTCTCTTCCATTTCAGAGAGTTGCTTTCTAAGCAATTCGTTCTGAAGGGCCAATTCTTCATTCTGTTTCCGCATCTCGGCATTTACTTCTTGCAGATCAGCTATTTGTACCAGCGCACCGCGCACATTGTGCTCAATTTTTCTGTATAAACTTTCAAACGATGCCATTTCCTTCAAAATTGACGTGCAAAGATACAATTTTTAGAGGGGATTTCAACACTTTTTCATAAAAAAACATATACGACATATAACCAATTGATTATCTTTATCTTAAAATAAAATCCATCAAAATTCAAAGAATAAGCATCAAAAAAAAAAATTAAAAGACAGCATGGATTTAAAATAAATTGTATTTTTGCTGCGTTAAATAAAAGTGTAAAATTAAATCATAGGAGAACCGCTATCGACAAATTTCTACTTTCTTACAATTTTCATGGTAATAATAAAGAAAGGAGTATCCTATGAATACTGCACGATTTTCAGATAATGAATTGATAGCTCGTTATCAATCAGGAGATGAATTGTCTTTAAAAGCCCTTATTCAGCGTTATGAAAAGCGTCTGTTCTCTTACATCATGCTTTCCGTCCACAACAAAGAGCTTGCCGAGGATATTTTTCAAGACACATTTATAAAAGTCATCAACACGATTCGTTCGGGAAATTACCATGAGGAAGGCAAATTCTTCCAGTGGATCATGCGCATTGCCAACAACCTCAAAATCGACTATTACCGTCGTCTGCAGCGCATGCCCATGTTCGACAACGGCAATGAGGAATTTGACATTTTCGACATGATTAGTTCACACGAAGATTCCATTGAGCAAAGAATCATTCGAGAACAGATCTATCAGGATTTGGACAATCTTGTCAAATACCTTCCGCAGGAACAGCGGGAAGTACTTGTCATGCGCATCTATCAAGACTATAGTTTCAAGGAAATTTCCGAATTAACAGGTGTAAGTATTAACACCGCATTAGGAAGAATGCGCTATGCGCTAATCAATCTTCGAAAAATCATTGAGAAAAACAAGGTTGTTATTGAATAACATCGAAGACTGAATACCAGCTATATACAATCCATCACATTCATTTTTGCCATCGTTAATAAAAAAATCGTACATTTGCCGCCGATTTTTTACTAACTAAAATAGTATTTATTTTATGGCAACAACAGCAGATTTTAAAAATGGATTGTGCATCGTACATAACAATGAATTATGGACAATCGTTGAATTTCAACATGTAAAACCCGGTAAGGGAAACACGTTCGTTCGCACAAAATTAAAACACATCAAATCAGGCAGAGTGCTTGAATTCCGTTTTGACGCAGGTATCAAGATTGAACTGGCCCGTGTAGAGCGCCGTCCTTACCAATTCCTATACAAAGAAGGAGAGACAACGTACAATTTCATGCATACTGAAACCTACGAACAACTCGCCATTGAGAAGGATTTGATCAACAACCCAGGCCTCCTAAAAGAAGGTCAAACAGTTGAAATCATGTATCATACAGACACCGACACACCGCTCACATGCGAACTTCCTCCTTTTGTTGAACTGGAAATCATCGAAGCTGATCCTGGCATCAAGGGTGATACTGCCACCAACTCATTGAAGCGTGCCGTTGTTGAGACAGGAGCTGATGTATACGTTCCATTGTTTATCAATGTCGGCGAGAAGATTAGAGTGGACACCCGCGACAACAAATATTCTGAAAGAGTTAAGGAATAATGAAATTCTCAGAGTCACTTTCCATAAGCGAGCTCATCCAGATTATTGGACACCCGATTCAAACAATTGGGGAAGTCAATTGTGGAGTTAGCGGAATAAACGAACTACACTCTGTTACAGAAGGTGATCTAACGTTTGTGGATTGCGAAAAGTACTATAATCGCGTCTTGCAAAGTAAGGCGACATTCATACTCACCAATCAAGAAGATGCTGTTTGTCCTGAAGGGAAAGTCCTACTACTAAGCAAAGACCCGTTACAAGATTATCTTACGGTTGTACGACATTTCATACATTTCGTTCCACAAGAGACTGCCATTCATCCAACAGCCATCATCGGCGAGGGCACGATTATTCAGCCACTTGTATTCATTGGTGAAAATGTTCGTATTGGAAAGAACTGCATTATTCATTCCAATGTCAGCATATATGCCGACACCATCATTGGAGACAATGTAGTGATTCATTCAAACAGCACCATTGGTGCAGATGCATGTTACTTTCAAAAGCGCCCTGACGGATGGATTAAATTATCATCTTGCGGTTATACGCAAATCGGCGACAACGTTGAAGTCGGATGCAACTGCTGCATTGATCGCGGCGTTTCCGGAATAACCTTCATTGACGAAGGCTGCAAATTTGACAATCTCGTGCAAATTGGTCACGACACCCATATTGGAAAAAGAGTCCTTCTAGGTGCGCAAAGCGGAATTGCAGGTTGCACATACATTGATGACGACTGCAAAATCTGGGCGAAAGCCTGCGTAAACAAGGACCTATATGTAGCCAAGAACACGACCCTCCTAGCTTTGTCAGCCATAGACAAAAGCATCCATGAGGAAAACCAGAATCTGTTCGGCATACCCGCCACCGACGCGCAAAAGAAATGGAAGGAGTTCGTTTACCTGAAGAACCTCCCCAAGATCTTTGAAGATGTCAATGAACTTAAGAAATTGATTAAATAAAAAAAGGCGGGTGATACCCGCCTTTTTTATTTAAGTTCAACGCATTAGCGCATTTTCTTTTCAAGATCATTCAACGCATCTTGAACATTTTTTATCTCATTATCCTTATCGGAGATTTTCTTTTTGAGATCTTCAATATTTCCCTTGAGTTTGTCAATCTGCTTATTTGTTTTGTCGATATCTTTTGCATAGGAATCCTTTTCAGAATTCAACTTTTCAATTTTTGCTTTAAGTTCATTAGCTTGCTGTTTAAGTGCAAAAGCTTCAACTTGGGGAGTGAATTCCGACAAGAATTTTTTAATAGCAGCATCCGTTTCTGGTTTATTTGACGGGGTAACAGCATTCATATTTCCCGTGCAAACGATAAGAGACAATTGCGTGGTCTTGTTATTTTTCTTTCCGAATTCAGAAACCATGTAATAAATGTCAAAATTTTCACCGCCAAATGGAGAGAACGGTTGGTTCAGATAGGCTCTAAAACCGCTTTCTTTGGAAGATTTCAATGCGTATTTATTTTCCAAAAGATCACGAAACGCAGCATCCACCATATCAACACTAGCATTGGAAACATTAACCAAATAACCAGGATATTGTGTTTTAGCGAAATCAATCATAGAGGTATTGACCTGTGCAGTCAAACATCCACCAAAGCAAGCAATTGCTAATAAGAGAAATAGTTTTTTCATAATAAATAGTTATTAAAAGTAAGACATTTTTTTCTGGGCGCAAAGATAAAAAAATTAAATTTGCAGCCCGATGCGAATTAGAAATCTATTAAATAGAATTGACTTTCCAGTATACCTTGCGCCCATGGAGGGCGTTACCGATCAGGCATTCCGTCTTATCTGCAAGGGCCATGGCGCGGATATACTCATATCCGAGTTCATTTCTTCAGACGCGCTATCGCGCGAAGTAGATAAAAGTATTCAAAAAATGCAGTTCGCAGAACAAGAACGCCCCTTCGGCATTCAAATTTTCGGACATAACGAGGAATCGCTCATTCAAGCAGCCAAAATAGCGGAAGAAGGGCACCCGGACTTTATTGACATCAACTGGGGATGTCCTGTACGCAAAGTAGTCACCAAAGGTGCGGGGTCAGCCATACTGCAAGACATTCCAAAGATGGTAGCGCTCACTTCGGCAGTAGTCAAGGCCGTACACCTGCCTGTAACCGTAAAGACCCGACTTGGATGGGACAGTTCCTGCAAGCCCATCGTCGAAGCAGCCGAACGGCTTCAGGACGTCGGCATAGAAGCCATCACCATCCATGGCAGGACGCGGGCTCAAATGTATGGAGGAGAAGCAGACTGGAGGCTGATTGCGGAAGTTAAAAACAATCCAAGGATGTCCATCCCCGTCATTGGAAATGGAGACATTGATTCTGGAGAGAAGGCCTTAGCATACAAAAAAATCTACGATGTAGATGCCATCATGGTAGGGCGAGCTGCCATTGGTAATCCTTGGATATTTGAAGAAATAAAAAATCATGTCCACGGCGAGTCCTTCACCCCTCCATCCTACCAGGAACGAGTTGCTATCGCAATGCAACATTTACACGCAGCCGCTCAAGAAAAAGGAGAAAGACGTTCTGTTTTGGAAATGCGTGCCTTCTATTCCGGATACTTTAAAGGTGTATTCAATTTCAAATCCACCCGCATGAAACTGATGAACGCATCCACCATTCAAGAATGCCATGATATTCTAATGGGGTATTCCGCAAAATAGATTCTTTACTATATTAGGATATTTTTATTAACATTCCTTTCCCAAAGAAAAAAAAATGTATCTTTGCCGACTTTTGGTATTTTACGCAGATGCCAAACAGTAAGGCTTTAGCCACCAATTTGAAGAAAAAAAATAATAAAATATGACTACAATGAAAAAAGTTTTCTCTTTAGTAATCGCATTACTAACTCCTTTCATGTTGTTTTCACAGATTTTGGATTCTGCAACCATTTTCTATGAAACATTTGAAGGCAGTACGGTTGATGTTACATCAACGGGTTCGCTACGATGGTCTTTGAACTCATCTTACTACAAGTCCCCTACCCATTCTTTTCACAGTCCCGTTTACACCCAGAGCGGAAACTCAATGGCAACCACCAACGCCATTCCATTGTCATCTCCCCTTATTGACGATGAAGTAAGACACGTTTACTTGGAGTTTGACCACATCTGTAAAGTTAACAGTTTGGATAACGCCACCATCTACTATGCCGTAGCTACTGGTATGGATCAAGAAGGCAATTACAACTGGGATTCATACAGGCTTTTGAATTTCAGCAAGGCTAGTCCATTCTATTATGGTGACGGTTTGGCAGACCCGTATGCGACCAGAGGAACAGGTCATTTCGGTGCATACAGCTCCGGTAAATTCAACGATGCCTGCTAACCGACATGGATGTCAAGTTCCATTACCACCACACCCAACAACAACACATGGTGGAAACATGAAAAGATCGACATCACTCAGTTTGTAGTCACTGAGGGTGCGACCCATTTCCGTTTGCAATTCCGTGTCAATAAGGCATCCCCAACCTCATCCGGTACAGAGAACTGCGCAGGCTGGTTTGTAGACAACCTGCATATAACTCTTTCCAATTGTGAGTTGGAGGCTCCCCGCATCACTCTAACAGCTCCCTTCTACTATAATGGTCCGAGTGGTTCTCCCGGCTACATCAACACATTGAACAATGTTGGTCCCTACACAATCAATGCCACCCTTAAGGACAATGACACAATCAATCAAAATTCCGTATTATTCACCTATCAAATCAACAGTGGAAGCATTGACACCATTGCCAACACCTTTACCAGCGACCAACATGCAACCTCGGCGAACGTCCACACCCATACCATCCTTGGTTTTTGGACACTTCCCAGTATTTGCTATGACGACACCATCAAGTATCATATATACATGGAGGATGTGCATGGTAACAGCAAACATTTAGACACCTTCCTAGTAGCACGTCATAATCAAAGCAACATTCGTACAAACGACTGTCGATTGGACAGTATGAACGTTTCGGAATTTCCACATTGCTTCCTCACCAATGCCCCTCAGCCCGTCAAAGTATATTTCACCAACAAGAGTGATGCTGCACATTCCCAAGCTACAGGTAACAATTACCAAGTCAGCCTTAACGTAACTTTAAAAGTAGAAGACGAGGCGCATCAAGTCACACACAATTCACAACACACTTGGAATGGTGCTTTATGTTTTGACTCAAGGGACACCTTGTCGTTGGGGACATTCCTACCGACCCATGGATACAATTACATCACCATCTACATCAATAGTCGTAACGGACAGGCGGATGGATATCACGCCAACGACACCATTCGTTTCGTAGGCTATTCCTGCGACAGCTTATTGCATGGTGATTATACGGTCGGTGGAAGCAACCCAGACTTTGTTGACATGGCAGCAGTACATACTGCCCTTGAATATTGTGGCATAGACGGGCCAACCACCTTCCATCTGCGTCCCGGGACCTATCAAGACTTTGTATTCCGCAAGAACTATTCAGGACAGTCCGAGACCAACACCATCACTTTCCAAGGTGACGACGTGGACAATGTGATCGTCGTAAACAATACGCCTGACACAGGAACCACCAATATTTACGGTGCACTTACCCTTATCCACGTTAATGACTATATTTTCAAGAGCATCACTTTCCAAGGACAAAATGGCAATAACTCAAGAGGTGTCCTCGTTCGTGGAGACAAGAGCAATATTCTTTTCGATGGTTGTAAATTCACAGCCAGTCTTATAAACTCTACTGAAAGCAGTAGTTTTGCATTTGGACGAACCGCCGCAAGCACCGGACAGCCCGATGACATCACCATACGCAACTGTACTTTCAGCGGTGGTAACTATGGCCTTTACTACTATGGTTCAAACACTCGCAAGAATGACCTTACCATCGAGAACAACCGATTCCTATCTTGCTACCGTGGTATATATACCTATTATTGCAATCCAATCATTCGGAACAACCACCTCTCACAATATGCCTTAAGTTCACACCAGAACTACAGTGGAATTGTGGTAGAATATGTCGTCGGAGCCGACATTGATGGAAACACCATTGACAGCACATACGATGCCGAATATGGTATCAATGTAAAGAACGCATCGGCCGCCAATTTCTATGTCCGAAACAACCATGTAAAAGTAGCTAATTCCAACTACGGCTTATATATCGGCAATTGTAACGCGGCTAATACTAATGGATATATATACAATAATGAAATAATATTATATCCTGTTTCACAGACCGCTTCCTACGCCACACAAATTGCAACTTGCAATAATTTGCAAATCACAAACAATAGTTTCTATCTCAAATCGGATGCGCCCGTTAACAACACCGCTGCTTTGATGATACAGAATAGCAACAACACCAACACTATTGCTTCCAACAATATACTTCTCAACCACTGTATAAGTTCTGATAACACAGACTACCCATTGTATATTAATGGAACATCTCCGATAGTAGGTAACTATAACGACCTATCCTCTTTGTCAGGAGTAGTAGGATACAAAACGGTTGCACGTTTCAACATTGATGAATTGGAAAATGCGGTCAATACGTTGACAAACAATATCAGTATCCAGCCCAATATCGCCAATCCGACTGAGAGTCTTCTTCCTACCACATTCTCTGGTTTGGAATGCGATAGAAATGCGAATGTCTTAACGGACATACGCGGCACACAGCGTACGAGCCTCACCCACATGGGAGCTTACGCAAATCCTATTGACGCCGTTGATGCATCAGTGGTTGCTTTGCTGGTTCCTTCATTAGGTGTCTGTCCTCAACCCACCTACGACATTACCGTTTCTATTGCCAACAAGGGTTCGGAAGCACTCAACTTTGCATCCAACCACGCCACTTTGACCTTGCATTCCGATTCTCTCAACCTAACTCAATCAGTCAACATCAATACAGGGAACATTGCCGTTCTCCAAAGTGCAAGCCAAGTAGTGGCTACCAACGTGGCAATTCCTACAAACCAAAATATTGACTTAACCTTCATCATCCAAACGAATGGCGACAACAACCATCTGAACGACACCTTAAAAACATCATTTATGATGGAAGTGGCCAAGCCATACTACGAGGAAGACTTTAGTCATGGGACCCAACAGACCTGGGACATCTATCAATCCTCCACTGTTGGCGCAGGTAACTGGGCCTTCCAAGAAGGTACTGGTACCAACCCCGCCATCGCACCTGTTTATGGTACAGGTCGTTTGTACTTCAACTCCAAATCTTTTGCAAACGGAACGGAATCCAGTGCCGTCATGCCGGTGGTTGACCTTAGCGAATCCGTCAATCCTATTTTGGAAATGTGGTTTGCCCACGACAATGCTGCATCAAACAAGACATCTGAAGGTGTTACCGTTAAAGTATCCACCGATGGCGTGAATTACACCAGTATTCATCCTCAAGAACAAACTGCCACACTAATCAAACGATACCAAAACGTCACCACCCCTACTTGGAAATTGTATACCTACGACCTAAACAGCTACAAATCCGCAGGCTGCATTCACATCGCATTTGTTGCTCATTCTCAACAAGGCAACGACATCAACATTGACCGTATCCGTCTAAGAAACCTTTACGACAACGATATTTCCGTAAACCAGATCTACACTCAAGGTGAAACCCCCACTGAATATGGAATGAAAGACGTATATCGTGCACTTGTTCGCAACGAAGGTCGTGACGCCCAAAACAATGTTGCCATCTATCTAAACGTTACCGGCGCCACCGAACAATACCACGACACCTTGATCATCCCGTCAATAGCTTCCAACAACACGGAAACCATCATCACATTCCCTGACCATCTCTTCAATAGTGAAGAAGTTAAGAATGTTGAAATTCGGTCTAGGAACGATGAGAACAACTCAAATAACAGTATTGACTGGAGAATGGTCACGACGAACAACATCGTCAACTACGCAGACACCTCTGCAGCTTCTATAAAGATCGGGGACTACAACAACATCATTCGCCCATGCGTTCGCTATAAGACATCAGAGGAGTTAGCCATTAAGGCTGTTAAATATTTCTATGACCAGACCTACATTGCCAATCCGGAGAACGGATTTAGAGCTTTTGTATCCAACGCGCAAGGCGAAATCATTGCCACCTCTGATCAAATAAAATTCAATGATTTGCAACAAGGCGATTGGAACATCATCCCCATCAATAACTTCGCATTGACCAACATGAACAATGAATTTTATGTAGGTATTGAGATGTTGGCCAAGGGCGATTACCTATGCGCCCAAGCGGAAAGTCCTCTTAGAGATTCTACATTCTACTATCTGGAAAATGGCTCCTACGTGCCTCAAACTACAGGACGTTTCATGATTGGTGCCATTGTAGATAGCCCATTCGTACACGACCTTGCCATCTTAAGTTTGGATAATCCGACCACACGTTGCGATCTCGGACATGAGAGACTTACCATTACCATCACAAACAATGGTTCGCAAGATATCCTACCCGGAACCCCCATTCACTACTCCATCAATGGTCTGACCGCCGTAAACGAAGTGCTTACCGACACCCTGCGCAGTCACCAGACAACAACCTTCACCTTCAACACCATATTTGACTTCACCAACAACCTAGTTAATATAGATTCCACATACCATATTATTATATGGTGCACTGCTGACAGCCAAGACAGACTACCCTACAATGACACATTAAGTATAGATGTTGTTTCATTAGGGAAAGCAGCCATGCCCGTTGTAGTAAGCAATATTGATGTCCCCTACTATACTGAAGGATCATTAAATGCACAATTGCCTGCTTCCATCTCAGAAGGTGTGATTGGTTGGTACACCAATCGCGGATATGAGCAATGGGATTTCCTTGGTTACACCAATGGCACCTATACTACGCCAACCATATTCTTTGATACGACCTATTACGCAACTGCGCATCCAGGCTTCGTTTATAGTACAGTCGTAGGTTCCGGTACCCAGAGCGGCGCACAGCCATTTGTATTCTCCTCCAAATATTCCCGTGGCCGTATCCTGTTTAGTGAATCAGAAATAGGACAACATGGTCCTATCACTTCCATCGGCTTCAATGTTAAGACGGCTGCTACCGGACAAAATGGTATTCCAATAAAAATCTACATAAAGGAAACCTCATTGGCCACCCTGCCGACGACGGCCAGCGTAGATTGGGACAACGAGATCATGGACGCCACATTGGTATATGAAGGTTCCTATTTCTTCAATCACACAGGCTGGGATACAATCTATTTGAGCACGCCATTCAACTATAATAATGGAAACCTCATGATTCTTACGGAAACCAACTGCGGCGATTACTGTAGCAACTGTACAAACTGTGGTCAAAACGTTTCCGGAAGCACAGGTTATCCGTCATTCTACCAAACGAACAAAGGCAATGGATACGTACAATACAAAAATGACAAAACAGGAAACTATTCAAATTATGCTTCCCGTTTGAATATGGCATTCAACATTGCCAATTTGGATTGCGGTAGTGAGAAAGTTGCCATCCACATCCACGTGCCTGATATTCCCACATACGATGTTGAGACTGAAACATTAGACTATCCTTATACCAGTTGTCATCTTTATGACGAACACGTCAAAGTAACATTGAAGAACAAGCTGAACTTACCGATTCCGGCAAACAAGATAGTTGTTCATGCCATTTTCAACGGACAAGAGATCACACAAACTATCAGTGACGTCTTTGCCCCTGACACAACCATGCAAGTTGTTTTCGACCAAACCTTTGATTTTTCAAATTCAACAATAGTCAATGGAAAAACATTCAACTATGTCATCTTCACTACGATGAACGACGAGGACATCGTATATGGCGGAAATGACACTATTAGAGGTTCTTTCACATCCAGCTACACTGCCCATATGGAAGCAGAGTACAACTACATTGGTTTCTATACGCAGACAAAAGACATTCTGGAACCTCAAGATCAACAACCCACAAGCGTAATTGACAGGTATTACTTCTATACCGATTCTGCTTCTACAACTGCACTTCCACTTTCCCCAGCCACAGCCCGATTCTACACTACACCTGTTTTATATGACACGACAACCTATTGGGTTATGGCAAAAACAAAACAAGGAGGTTGCGAGACGAGAAAAGTTCCTATCCATATCAACGTATTCAAACCAGAATATGATTTAAAGACTATGAGATTGGTATATCCTCAAGACTATCAATGCGGCGTTATTCCTTCCCCACAACTTCAAGTTGAAGTATATAACACTGATACCACGTCTTCTTCCGTGGTTCCTGCCGACACGTTCAAGCTCACCGCTAATTTCACTGGAACACACAATGTTAATGGCAACTCCGTCATTCACGTGCCAGTATCTTCTTTGGACAACGTTATTGCTACCTTTGACAACGGAATCAACATTGGTTCCACTACGCAGAACAACACCTACAATTACGTCATCTACAACGATCCTGTAAACAGCCGCCGCGGCGTTTATCATATAGATGACACCATTCGAGGCACCATCCATATTCCTGCCTATCCAAACGAACAACCCGCCACCTTCACCTATACCGCTCCTTACGGTAGACCATTCAATGTAGTTCCTCCAGCCACCAGTCCTTTCAACTATTTCTATTTCTACGAGAATCAAAATGATGATATACCGTTTGCCCAAGGTCAGAACTTCACAACAGATCCTCTATACAACGCAACGACCTACTACTATAGAGGACGTATTGAGCAGACCGGATTCGACACCTTGCTTACCATCGGTAATGGTACTTCTCATAGCAATTCCAACCCATTCAATTTCGCAAATGGACATTCTTACGCTAAAATCTATTACAAGGCTGAAGATTTAGAAATTACTCCTGGCACCATTGATACGATTTTCGTAGAGATCTATACGCGGAACACCAACAGCGAGGCATCCATTCCAGTAAAAATCTGGATGCAGAATAGCGCAGATGCACTACCTACCGCCAATAGTGTATCCATCAACTGGAGAACTCAGACGAATGGAGCAACCTTGGTATTTGATGGTGATCTTGCCTTTGACGCAACAGGTTGGTACCCCATTCCCGTTGCAGGCGGATTTGACTACACTGGTGACAACCTTATTCTATTTGTCGAACATGATTGTGGTGATGGCAGTTGTGTCAATAACAACGGCATCAGTACAGCTCCTATCTTCAAGAGCGGAACCATCAGCAAGCGTGTTCTTGGTTATAGCAACAACACTGCTATATCAACAGGGTCAAAGAGTTTCTCTTGGCAGACCACACGTTGGAACACCCGTTTCAAGATCAACCACACTTGTATCACTCCGCTAATGGGTACTATTGAGATCAACACCACGGTTCCTCAACATGATGTGGGTGTTATAGCCATTCTAGCTCCCACCACACCCAACAGCAACTACACAGCAAATGAGCAAGTTCGCGTAACCCTCAAGAACTTTGGTACGCAGGCTGTCTCTAACTTCCCTGTCAAATACAAATTAGACACTCTTGTGGTTAGTCAAAACTATTCTGGCAGTTTGGCAGCCGGAGCCACCGCAACGTTGAACTTCACTACGCGCGTAGACTTGTCTGATATTTACTTCCCAACAGAATTCAAAGCCTATACGGATCTTAATACCGACACCTATCGTGCCAACGATACAACAACCATCCTATTGCAAAAGGAAGATCCGAATCCTAGCCGTCCGTTATCCGATACGACAGGTGCTGATATCACAAATGTAACCTTCGCTGGCATCAACAACGGAACAGGTAACTTCCTCAACTATCAACGTGGCCCTGGCGAGAACGGACTATACACTGACTATACGCAAAGTGTTCCCGCAGGTGAAATCATTCCTGGACAACGCTATCCCTTCTCTATGAAGCACTCTTTCAGTAACTCTACCGCCAAGGCAGTTACACAAACCGCTTTCATTGATTATAATAGAAACGGCTCATTTGAGGATTGGGAGCGATTGTTCCAAGTCAATAGTCTGGCAACTGATTCCATCTATACACAGTACGTTAATATTCCGACAGACTCACTCAGTTTTGGAGAAACCCGTATGCGCGTTATCTGCGTATCGCCAAGCATCAATTCCAATATTGCTCCAGACGAATATTACCATAACGGAAATAGTTACAACTACACAGGTGAAACTGAAGACTACAGTATCCAAATATCTCATGCCAAAAATAAAGATATCAGCATTGTTAACTACATACATCCCGTAGGGGCAGTTTGTCCTGACAATAACGCAACAATCCGACTCACGTTGAAGAACGCCGGCGTCCAAGCTCTTGATTTTAGTGCCGAAACGCCACTAACCATCACTACCACGGTACGTAACAACAACAACACAAACACCTATACAACTACACTCACCAATGGTTCATTGGCACCTTCCAGCACCATGGAAGTAACCATGAACAATGTTGACATCAGTGCAAATGGAACGTACACCCTATCCACCACTCTATCTTATGCTGATGACGAATACGACCAAAACGACACTTTAAGTACAATAGCCTATACAAACATCTATTATCCTTCCACCAACATTCCTTATTTTGAAGATTTCGACCAAAACACTGGTGGACCAGGTGAAGATCCACATTTCACAAGCTATTGGACGACATTCACCAATCACAACAACTATTGCTGGAAGATTGTTGAAGGCACCAGTTCAAACAATCCTCAGGGAGGTGCTACCTGCGACCACACACACGGGAATGCCAATCCGAACTACCTAGGTCGCTACGCTTCTGTAACAGGCACATCAGGAAACAACACTTACATCACCACGCTCACTTCAAGATGTCTCAATCTTCACTATCAGAATGGCTACCCTGCAGAATTAGCATTCTACAAACATTTCTTTGGTCCCACCACATCCGAAATGACTCTGCAAGTTGAAATCGGTTCTGGTAATTACTTTGTTCCTATTGCTACCTTGGACAAAACAGATGGTGGACAGACAGCGGCCTCCGATCCTTGGTCAAGACATCTTTTGACATTGACAAATATTGATGAATGCGCACAAGTCCGATTCAAAGTCACACACCAAAACAAAAAAATTGATATCAACATTGATGACCTCAACATTTACAACGGGCGACCTGACATCGCCATTGAAGAGATTCTTGTTCCGGGAACAGATTCGTGCCTTACCCTTGGTAATACCTATCATCCATCGTTAAGGATCAAAAATGTAGGTACCGTTGCCGTACATGGTTTTGACGTTGAATGCATTATGTCAGCAGGTTTTGATTATGACACTATAAGAGGACATGTTAATGCAACTCTATTACCCGATGAATCCATTGATTACACCTTTGATTCATCCTTCGTAGCAACCTACCTCTCCAACGACATTCAGTTCCAATTCACCTGTTATCTTGATTTAGACACCAATACTCATAACAATACCAAACGTGTATTGAACTGCACAGACAACGGCATTCACGAACATCTTGTAGAAGGTGTTGAACTGGGACAAAACGAACCCAACCCTGCTACTACACTAACTCGCATCAACTATAACGTACCTGATGCAGGAAAGGCAACAATCACCGTTTATGCTGCAACAGGTCAAATTCTCTATTCAGGGACCCAAGAAGCCAACATCGGTGAAAATTACTTTGACATCAATGTCGCCAACTTTGCCGCAGGGCTGTATTACTACAGTTTGAGCTTTAAAGATGCTTATATAACCAAGAAGATGGTTATCCAAAAATAATCCGTCTTTTTAACATATCACGAACTACCCGAGTAACATCGGGTAGTTTTTTTATTAAGATATTAAGAAATTTAGATATGAAAGAACGCATCCTATATGTATTGCTAACGATGACTATTATAAGCGCTGCCATAGGCTTGAAGGCACAGCGCCCCGGTGCTTGTCAGATGGATGAATATCTGTCTTTGCTACAAGGCAAACGCGTGGCTGTATGCGCCAACCAGACTTCCCTGATTGACCAAACGCATTTGGTCGATACGCTGCTTTCCTGCAGAATCAATGTGAAGAAAATCTTCTGTCCTGAACACGGCTTCCGCGGAAATGCAGAGGCGGGCGCCCATATCGCTTCTTCCACGGATCCCAAGACAGGACTGCCTATCATTTCGCTTTATGGTAATAACAAGAAACCACTTCCTGAGCAGATAAAAGATTTGGATGTCGTTGTCTTCGACCTTCAAGATGTGGGCTGCCGTTTTTACACCTACATCTCCACTTTGCATTATGTAATGGAGGCTGCCGCCGAGAACAATGTACAAGTGGTCGTTCTGGACCGTCCCAATCCCAATGGCTATTTTGTAGATGGCCCGGTGCTGGAACCCAAGTACCGTTCTTTCGTGGGTATGCATCCCGTGCCAGTGGTATATGGTATGACCATTGGAGAATATGCCCAGATGATTAATGGCGAAGGCTGGCTGGCCAATGGCGTTCAATGCGATTTGACGGTTGTCCCCATCGCAATGTACAATCATGACACAAGATACGCACTTCCGGTGGCTCCGTCTCCTAATCTGCCAACAGAAGAGTCCATATACTTGTATCCTTCGTTGTGCTTTTTTGAAGGCACGAACATCAGTATCGGTCGTGGTACCTCCACACCGTTTGAAATCTATGGTTCGCCGACATTCCCCAAAGGCGATTATACTTTTACTCCGAAACCCATTCCAGGCGTTTCTGAAAATCCTCCTTGCAAAAACCAAACTTGTAACGGATTCCTATTGACCGAAATCGCCAAAGATGGTCTTCGCAAGGGCGACAATCAACTGCAGTTGGACTACTTGTTGAATGCCTATCGCTTGTACCCCAACAAGGATAATTTTATCACCAATACTTCTTTCTTCGACAAGTTAGCAGGAACAGACCAGCTGCGTAAACAGATTGCTGCTGGCAAAATCGCCGATGAGATTCGCCAAAGTTGGCAGCCTTCGTTGGATTCCTTTATGACGGTCCGAGAAAAGTACCTTCTCTATCCCGATTTTTCCAAATATGAAAATTACTATGTGGTGAAAATCGATTCAACTCCACGACATTATTTCATTACTTTATCAAGGAACGAAAAAGATTTGCATAAAAATGCAGAAGAACTACCTTCTTTGGAAAAACGGAACGACAACCATTTTATCATTACGGGGAATTATGATTTGCCCATCATCATTTCTCCTAAATTGGGCGTTTTGCAACCGAATGTTAAAATTGGAGATGTCTGCACGTTGCACTTGAGAAAACCCAATTACAGATTCTTTAATTATCTGGATGTATTTGATTACATCGGCTTTGGTGAATCCATTGGAATATCTAATCCTTCTTACCAATTAGAAGATTGGGTAGATTTGTATTTCGCCCATGGTGAAAACATCCAAAAGGAATATCAAAGTCAGATTGACGAACTGGAAAAAAAATATGGGACGAAAGTTTATGGGAGCAGATACCATAAGCAGTAGATTGTGCCGCAAAATAGTATCACTGATTGCTGCAAACACATCACTATTTTTTGTATCTTTGCGCTCCTTTAACTTAGACTTAAAAAGTTTATTTTTACAACAATAAAACAATACAATATGCCTAGCAGAAGAAAAGAATTATTTCCCAATGTTACCGATGCTGAATGGAACGATTGGAGATGGCAGGTCCGCAATAGAGTGGAGACCTTGGATGAATTGAAAAAATACATCAAACTTACGCCTGCAGAAGAAGAAGGCGTTGCAAAATCCTTGCAAACCCTCCGTATGGCTATCACTCCGTACTATTTGAGTTTGATTGATCCCAACAATCCGAAATGTCCGGTTCGTCGTCAGGCTATCCCGACCGCAGCCGAAGTTCATCAATCCGCAGCTGACCTTTTGGATCCGCTTCACGAAGATGAAGACTCCCCAGTTCCTGGTTTGACCCATCGTTATCCGGATAGAGTTCTCTTCCTCATCACCGATATGTGCTCCATGTACTGCCGTCACTGCACCCGTAGAAGATTTGCCGGCCAACACGACTGCGAATCCACCCAGGATCGTATCCAAGCCGCTATCGACTACATCGCACGCACGCCGCAAGTACGCGACGTCCTCCTTTCCGGTGGCGACGCTTTGATGGTTGGCGACGAAATGCTCGAATCCATCATCCAAAGACTGAGAGCTATTCCTCACGTTGAAATCATTCGTCTCGGTACCCGTACGCCGGTGGTTTGCCCGCAGCGTATTACACCGGAACTCTGCAATATGTTGAAGAAATATCATCCGATTTGGATCAATACCCACTTCAACCACTCCAATGAAGTTACTCCGGAGTCTGCTGCTGCTTGCGCAAGATTGGCCGACGCCGGTGTTCCATTGGGCAACCAAACCGTTTTGTTG
>JAZRYC010000076.1:0-6001 GCA_045600525.1 Bacteroidales bacterium | reverse complement strand
TTAGTTCCTCTCAACGGAGGCAAGCCCGTGGTATTGGAAGACTCCGTTTATCCGAACTCCACCCTTCCGAAAGATTTTGACCGCTGGTATGCAGCTGTTGAATCTACGAACTCCCTTTTGAAGACGTATGCCGCCGCCATCGAAGCCTCGGAAAACGAAGTGCGACTGAGCAAATCCCTGTGGGCGCCCAAGTTCACCGTGGGGTACAACAGCGAGCGTATATTGGGCACCACCCTACAAGGCGTGGGCGTAGGCATGTCATTGCCGTTATGGCAAAACAGTCGCACCGTCAAGAGCGCCCAGCTCAATACATTCGCACAGCGCTGCGCCGAGCAGGACGCGCGCCTCTCGCTCTTCAACGAGCTACGCAGCAAGTACGAACAGGCCCGCAGTCTGCAGAACCTCTACCACGAATACAACGATATTCTGCAAAGCATCAACAGCGAGGCCTTGCTCAAAAAAGCCCTGGACGAAGGTGAAATCCCCATTGTCGAGTACATTCTGGAGAAAAACGTCTATCGCGAGGCCGTGCACGAGGCTTTCGCCACACACCGAGACCTAATGCTGGCCGTCTGCGAATTGAGATATGCGGGGGAATAGGAAGAATAGTCCACAAATATATTGGCTATTTTACAATCTTTCTCACAATACTGCCTTGGTCAGTTGTAATCTTCACCATATATAGCCCAGAGGGCAATTCGGCAACGGAAATCGGCTGGCTGTAAACTTCGGAAGCCAGCAACTGACCATTCACACCAAATATTTGGATGAGCGCATTATCAGCGCCATAGATTGTCATCACATCGCCAACAGGATTCGGGTAAATAGAGACATTCTCATCGTCATACGAATGGATTCCATCTGTTCCTTTCGGCGTGAATCTATATACAGTATTCGCAGCTGGGAATTTTGTCAGGCCAAAGTATTCAAAGTCATCTTCCGGCATAGTATCGATCAAACCAGCCACAAAAGACGGATTCGCCGGATCGCCGTTTACGGATGCCAGAAAATCGCCCTCTTCATTTTCATACATTAAAAATGAAAGAAAGTTAATCTCTTCTTCAGCAATCAGTTCCTGTTGAAATTGGTCTGTGATGAAAGACGGGCCATAATGAAACTCGATAACATTGTTATTTTCATACATCCAAACCTGCATATTGATATAATAATCTGTGTTTACCGTTTCGTAATCAACATTCCAAAAGCCCGCATTAGACCATTGCATCTTGAAGATACGGTTGCCCGGATCCCCTTCCACCACGTATGATATGTTAGAGCACGGACTTCTGTGCGAACCCTTATTCTTCCAATCACCTTCTCCATAGTCTTCATCGTAACAAGGATCCACCAAATCGGCATTAAACGGAGTAATCATAACGAAACTGTAGTCATAATCATCCTCATAATAGATTTCAGACCCCATTCCTGTCGCATACAATTGATTGACCGGCATTCCAAATAATTGGAACGGGAATCCTATCTGGACTTCCTCATCAAAATCATCCCAATAATCCCCATTAGTGAGAGAAATGCCGTTTGCAAACTCTGAATATTCTTGAGTTATCATTTGAAACTGATAACTGTTTTGGGCCATCACGGCAGAAACGCCAAACATTAAAACAAAAAACAAGAAAGATCTTTTCATAACATTATAAATTTATGTTTAACAAATGATCCACAAAATTATCACCACGAAGCGCAACGTCTTAATTGAACTTGTAAAAATACATTTTTTTTCTACATCTCTCTTTTCCAAGTAATTTTTTTACACAAATCAACACATATTTACGCAAATTCATTCTTCGTGCTCATTTGCGTTAATGCATATCAAAAAGAGCCGTCTGTCTGACAATAGTAAAAAAACTCAAGCAGGACATCGTGAAGGAAATTCGTGCTTTCGATATGATAAAATGTCTATTTTTGCCGCCGCTTGTTTACAGCAAACAATCTTTGCGAAAAATGATTTACTCCAACATCATACTGGCCAACGGAGCCTTTCCTGAAAGTGACGCCGCCATAGATATGCTTCGTCACGCCGAGAACCTCATCTGCTGCGACGGCGCCATTGACAAGCTGACCGCACACGGACTAACGCCGACCGCATTGGTTGGCGACTGCGATTCGATGAGACCGGAGGACTTGGAACGCTGGCATGACATTCTCGCCCCAGACAGAAGCGAAGAGTATAACGACCTGCAGAAGGCGCTCAAATACTGCATCGCCCACCATCTCGACCACATCGCGCTGCTCGGATGCGAAGGCCTCCGTGACGACCACTTCATCGCCAACATCAGCATCATGGCCACCTACAGCGAGCAACTCGACCTCGTGATGATCACCGACCACGGAACTTTCAATGCTATCCGAAAGAGTACCACCCTACCCGCCATTCCGGGACAGCAGGTCTCCGTGTTCACTAAAAACGAGGGTCTTCCGCTCAGCTTCCACGGACTGAAATATCCCGTTCACAAGCGTTGCTTCAAGTATCTCTGGGAAGGCAGCCTCAACGAGGCAACAGAAAACGCCTTCACCATAGAGCTGCATGGCGAAGGCGTCGTTATCGTCTATCGTGCGCGCTAACGCGCCCTATTTTCATCTATTTATTAAAATCTGTCGAGCACTGTTTTCACCAAAGTTTCCATTTTGTCGTGATAGTCATCTAAGAACTTGCCTGTCACGCGATTGGCAATAATAAGGCAGACCGTGAGCGGATGATGTCCAAGCATATTGCCCAATCCATAGATGGCAGAGCATTCCATCTCCATATTGGTAATGGAACGATCATTATAATGGAAAGACTCGATTTTGCGGTTCAGTTCTGGGAAGGCCAATGGGGCGCGCACCTGGCGGCCTTGCGGGCCGAAGAAGCCCGGCGCACTGACGGTAATACCCTGATACATGTCGAAGGCCATGCGCTGCAGCAGTTCGGGAGATGCCGGCGTGCAATACGGATGCGGCAGGCGGTCGTTCCAACCTGTATGCTTGATAAAGGCGTTCACAAGATCTTCGTCGCTCCAATCGCCATGGTCGTAGAACTGCAGCACGCCGTCAATGCCGAAGCCGAGGGCGGAAGCCACAAAAGAGCCGCATTCGATGTCGGGCTGTAGAGCTCCGGATGTACCTATACGCACCATATTGAGCGCACGATGTTCGGATTTCACCTCCATAGCCTGCAAATCGACGTTGGCCACGGCGTCCAGCTCGTTAAGGACAATGTCAATGTTGTCAGTGCCCATCCCCGTAGAAATGGCGGACACACGCTTGCCCCGGTACGTGCCCGTATGTGTGATGAGCTCGCGGTTCTGCTTCTGCACCTCAATAGCATCGAAATGCTTGGAAATCATCGGCACGCGGCCGGGGTCACCCACTAAAATAATGTTGTCAGCCAGTTCGTCTGCATGCAGGTTCAGATGATAAATGGCGCCGTCATTCTGGCGCGGCAGTTCGGATGCGAGTATTTTCATAAATATCATTTTTAAGAAGAGTGCAAAAATACAGAATAATTATGTTATTGTCCACACCTTTTTCTCACGATTATTATACTCCAATCAGTTCTCTTCTTAATACATAGCACATTAGCCCATTCTCTAAATAGCACATTTTTTTGTATCTTTGCCGACTTTAATATCATATACAATGGAAAACACTTCAGAAGAGAAAAATAAGAAGAAAAACTACCATAGACACCATAGACATTCCAAGCCTCGTCAAGAGAACGCCAACAGCGAATCTACAGATACCCAATTCGCTCAAGACATCCAAGACCCAAATCCTTCCAAGTTTCAAGAAGGGAAAAAATCTATAACCACAAAAGAGCCTCAAGTCGAGGCCCCCGCGGTAAATCTTCCCGAAGATGACGATCCCGACGATATCGGTTCCATGTCGGATATTAAAGAGAAAAAAGTCGTAAAAAAAAGCAACTTTGACGATAAGGACCACACGCAGGCAGAAGACTGGGAAAAATACTTGGACATTGACATCCGAACGGGGCTGTCTGCCGAGTCTGCCAAAATTTCCGAAAACATCTTCCTCACCCGCGGATTGTCCGACATCCCGGAGCCAGAGCATATTCACTGCCGCCAATACAACTACAACGCGTGCAAACTTCCCACCTACGACTGGATTCATGACCTGAACATATCGTTTGACTATATAGAGTTCCCCATTGCCGAAGTTCGATTTAAGAACAGTCATAAGGATTTCTTCTTATTACCGCCAGAAGGCGTCTTCCACGTGGGCGATATCGTAGCCGTGGAAGCCAATCCCGGTCATGACATCGGCATCATATCCATGCTCGGTCTGCAAGTGAAACGGCAACTTGAGCACAGACGCATTTCTCCGGAAAATGTCACCAAAAAGCTGTATCGCACGGCTCGCTATGCCGACATTGAAGAATGGATTGCCACCGTTGGTTTGGAACACGAAACTATGCTCAAATCAAGATATACGGCCTGGGACCTCAACCTGAATATGAAGGTCAATGATGTGGAATACCAAGGCGACGGTACAAAAGCCATCTTCTACTATTCTGCAGAAGAGCGTGTGGATTTCCGAGAACTTATCAAGATTCTGGCCGAGCAGTTCCACATCCGCATTGAGATGCGCCAAATCGGCGTACGCCAGGAGGCAGCCCGTTTGGGCGGTCTGGGTTCCTGCGGACGCGAACTCTGCTGTTCCTCCTGGCTCACGAACTTCCAGTCCGTATCCACCAGCACCGCACGCACCCAGCAGCTATCCCTCAACCCCCAAAAGCTCGCCGGCATGTGCGGCAAGCTCAAGTGCTGCCTTAACTTCGAACAAGACACCTATATTCAAGAACTCAAGGAATTTCCATCTCCCAATGTTCAACTTAAAACGAAAAAAGGTAAAGGCATCTATAACAAAATTGACATTTTCAAGAAAATCGTTTGGTATGCATATGCAGATGATTCTTCCACTATCTTTGCCCTGCCTCTTGACAAAGTCAAACAAATCATCAAAATGAACGAAGGCGGAAAATATCCCGACACCTTAGAAGAATTCGCCAGCGTAAACCAAAAGAAAGTCGAAGAAGGCAATAGTTACAGCATGGACGAACTGAAACACATTTCCGACGAAAAATAAAAATGAAAAAAAGATTTTTTTTAGGCTTAATATTATTGGGACTGCTGTTAAGCAGTTGCAATAAAGATGTTTATTATAGCGATATACAATCATTACCCCAAAAGACCTGGGACATCAAGAAGCCCTTGACCTTTACGGTGGACATCCAAGATTCCATGTCGTATTACAATATGTTCATCAATGTGCGAAACACTTCGGATTTTGAGACGCAGAATTTCTACGTCTTCATGAAAACCAAATATCCCGACGGCCATACCGAGCAGGACACCCTCGGATTTATCCTATGCGACAAATTCGGCGAATGGACAGGTAAGGGCCAGGGCCGCATCAAAGACAACAAATTTCTTTTCCAGCCCAAAGTAAGATTTCCCTTTAAAGGAACTTATACCTTTACGGTCACACAAGGAATGCGCAACGACAAGGTCAAAGGTATCAGCGACTTCGGCATCACCCTGGAAAACTGGAAAGAGCCGAAAAAATAGCCGTTTGCCATTAGCATTTGGGAGTCACCACCTGAAACCTGAAACCTGAAACCTGAAACTATTAGGCTATTCCTTATTCTTGTTCAGATAAATCGCAATCAGGACGATTGTTATCGGCATGAACAGGCCAAGCGTGAAAAGGACCAGCAAATTGCCCCCAGGCCAGTGCAGGATTTTGAAAAGCAAAGACAAATCCAGAAGGATTAAGGAAATCACGCCGAAAACTAAAACAGATTTTTTCATATATCAATTATTTATCGTTATCAATTAAGGTAGTAAATTACTTTTGCTGATTTCCACCGGATTGTTTCACCAGCAGTTGCAACATTTCATATTCGGCGCTACGCACGTCGCCAACAATCTGGTCGAAGGCCACTGACGCGCTGATAAGCATAGCCCCATCAAAAAGGTTATCG
>JAZRYC010000075.1:0-14168 GCA_045600525.1 Bacteroidales bacterium | reverse complement strand
GCTTGGGGTGCTGCTACAAAGGCTACCGAACTCGGTGCTAAGGTAGTTGCTCTCTCTGGTCCTGATGGCGTTTGCGAACTTCCTGAAGGCGTAAACAAAGAAATGATCGACTATATGCTCGTTATGCGCGACTCTCGTCGTAACAAAGTTCAAGATATGGCTGACAAATTCCCTGGCAAAGCTATCTTCACCCCTGGTAAGAAGGCTTGGACGGTTAAGTGTGACATCGCTTGCCCTTGCGCTTTCCAAAATGAAATGGCTGAAGAAGACGCTAAAGAATTGCTCGCTAACGGCGTACAATATGTTGCTGAAGTTTCCAACATGGGTTGCCAACCTGGCGCTATCGCAGCTATCCAAAACGCTGGCATTCCTTTCGCTCCTGGTAAGGCTGTAAACGCTGGTGGTGTTGCTACCTCCGGTCTTGAAATCTGCCAGAACGCAGGTCACATCAACTGGACTGCTCCTGAAGTTGACGCTAAGTTGCACAAGATCATGAACGACATTTATGACATGTGCGTTGAATATGGCAAACAAGCTGATGGCTCTATCAACTATGTTAAGGGCGCTAACATCGCTGGTTTCATGCGCGTCGCAAAAGCTATGCTCGCTCAAGGTATCATCTAATCTTAGATTATACTTCGATTATAGAAAACCGCTTCCCAAAAGGAAGCGGTTTTTTTTATGTTATAGCCAAGAAAACTTTTCTAATAACAAACAATGCCTAAATCAAAATGGCTCCGCAAATCAAGCCCAGCAGCATAGTAAAGGACTTCATTATAAAGAAATTCTTTCGAGACTGCGCCAACAGGGGAAGACCCGCGTGACCATTCTGGGCAATGGAATTGGCTAAAAGGATGCCGAACGGAATCGTTCCTTCCAAGAACATCAGGATAAAAACCAAATGAGGTCCAGACTCTGGGATAAAGCCAATCAACACGGCCAACAACAGCAACAAATATTTGGCCCATTGGTGCGTCTGTAACAGGGTTTCAATATCCAGAAAATATTCAAGTACCTGAAGGAATAGCAAAACGCCGAAAGACCACAGGAAAATACTCAGCAAATGTTTTTTCACCACATGTTCCCAAAGATGTTCTTTGAAGAAATGAATCACATGGTTCCCAAAACTACCGCCTTCGGCACGTGTATGCTTATGTTGAACGATTTCCTCATGGATTTCAAATTCATGAGATTCAATGGAAAGATTCCATTTTCGACTTGCAAAATTCAGCATAACGCCCACCAGCAGTCCTAACGCAAACAATATAGCCGTAAGAATCAATCCCCATTTTGGACTTTTGGCAAATAGGAAAAAGGCCTCATCTCCAAAAGTGGCAATCATGCCGCCCATAAGTGCGCCAAAAGTAATCATACCATGCGTAAACATGGACACTACTGCAAAGCCGCCGGCACAACCGGGAATAACACCCAACAAGCCTGCAATAACGGTCTGAAGGATTGGATAATTACGCAAGCGCGTCATCAATTTGCCCGAAGAAGAAACGTTAATCAGTTCAATCAACGTCATCATAAGAATAACCAGACAGGTTATTTCCAGTGTATTTTCCAATACATTGCACAAAATTGAGGGCAATGTCTGGACAAAGTTCCCACCAGAGGCGGCATGTTCATGAATATGAAGCAGAGTCACAGAGAGTTTTGTCAACATCTATTATCTTCGTTATAAGTTAAGATTTTTTGCAATGGACGGGTCTGTTTTCTTCGTCCCCCATATTTTATTCGTAATTTTGGCTGATTCCAGCATACTCAGCTTATCAGAGTGCTCCAACGCGCGTTGTACAAAGACGCATTGCTCTACTTCAGCCTTGCCATTCACAACCGCTTCAGAAAGAGCCTTGCAGGACTGATACCCGCAGATTCTGCAATCCACTTGCGGAAGATTCTGGTTGATTTCAAATGCCCGACGCATTTTCTGCATAGCAACTGCCATATTGTCATCCATCTTATCCATGGACCGGGGTTCCACCTTACCGCGAACCTTACGATGTTCGGCCAGATAATCTGTATAATTCAGCAGGTCATTATCCTCATTATCGATTTCATCCGGGCACTTCTGCATTCTATTTCGCTGGCGTTCGGCCATTAGGAAGCGGTTGTTGGCACAGAGGATTCCTCCCGCACAACTCTCATCACAGGCCCGCAATTCCAAAAAGTCTATATCCTGAATATCTTCATCTTCAAGTTTCTCTAAGAAATCAGACACATTGTGTATTTCATCTATAGCCAGATTTCTGCCTGTTTTGAGCAAACCAATTTCACCTCCTGTGAGGGTAAAATTAACACTTGCCTTGGAAAGTCGGTGAAAACGAGTTCTACTATCCTCGCACAAAGTATATTCACCCTGCTTTATCACACGCATTACCTTACTATATAAATAATTCATATTTACAACGCCGGTAACGGGGGATTGTTCTTCCGTCGCGGGGCTCTTGATAGCGGCAATCTTCGCAGCGCAGGGAGCGGCATAGAAGATACCCACGTCCTCTTCAGGAATATGATCTTCCTCGGTAAGAAGCTTTCGAATATATAGGGCCGTAAGATCCAATGGAGGCTTTGAGAGATACAGATTCGGAACAAGTACTGGAAATTTCACTTGAATGAGTCTGACGATGGCAGGACAAAATGTAGAGATGATAGGCTTACAACCTGCGTGCTCGCTTACCGTTTTCTGCATTTCGTTCTTGATAAAATCAACACTTTTCTCCACCTCAAAAACATGTTTGAAGCCAATATGATATAGGGCGGATAGAATAGTCTTCTCCTTGATTTTTTCTTCAAACTGGGAAATAAATATGGACGGGAGCAATAACACGGGGTATTTGCAATCATAGACTGTTTGAAAGTCATCCTGTTCAATATAAATGGCATTTACCGGGCATGCCATATAGCAACGTCCGCAATCGACACAGCGATTGGGGTCAAGGACCGGGTGGCCGTCTTCCACGTGAATCGCATTCGTGGGGCACACGCCCGTACAATGGGCACATCCAATACATAGATCGTGCTTGAATTTGAGCGCATGATGAAAATCTTGTATCTCAGCCATAGTATTTTAGTTAAAATAATTCACAAAAGTGATAGTCGTTCCCTTTCCAACTTCCGTCTGAATATCCAATTCGTCAGAGTTGTTTTTGATATTGGGAAGTCCCATGCCGGCACCGAAACCCATTTCCCGAACTTTAGGTGATGCGGTTGAATTACCTTTCTGCATAGCCCAATCAACATTGGGAATCCCAGGGCCTTCATCTGCCAGAACAATGCGAACCTTGTTTTCTTCCAGTTCCACAGAAATATCGCCACGATAAGCATGTGCGACAATGTTGACTTCCGCCTCATAGAGTGCGACCACCGTCTTTTTGACGATTTCAGGGCTGACGCCCAACTTCTTCAACATTCTTTTCACTTCGCTGGAGGTAGCACCGGCATTGGTAAAATCACCTCCTTCAACATGGTATAAAAAGTCCATAATCGTTTGATTAGTTAATAAATAGATGCAAGACCTGCCTCATAAAGCAGGCCTGCTGTCTTAAACATGGACAACTTGGTTGTAATGACAACCATATCATTGTCTTCAGCCAATTCAATCATTTCGGGCGTGACAACCTTTCCTCGAACGACCAACAACATCTCGATATCAGACATCTCACAAGTTCTAATAGACTGCATATTACAGAGTCCTGTCATTAGCAGAAGATTGTCATGGTCGCGCACCGTCAATACATCGCTCATCAAATCAGATGCAATCACTGTTTTCACCAATCGATCACCATATTCAGCGCCTGCTACTATTTCGCCTTGAACTAACGCCGTAACTTCTTCAATAGTCATTTTTTTCTTTAGAATTTTTTGTTAGGTTAATAATTTAGGCTGCAAATATACTAATTTCATTTTACCACATAAAAAAATACATAATAATACAAGAAAAAAAAATGTATATTTGCCGCCTGAATTAAATTAAACGAATAATATATTATGAAAAGAAATTACACGTTAGTCAGCTTACTGGGGATTTTTATTTTCACACTCTGTGTGTCAATGAGTTACGCTCAATGTAACGGAGGTAATAGCAGTTATCTCTACACCAAGGGTAAGAAAAGCAATTCCTGCAATTCCGGTTTCGCCTTAGTCATTGCCGATTCCAACGGACAACATGTCACGCCCACTTCTGCCATGACCCTTCCTACTTTCAAAGGCGGCAACAAGGAAATGTGCCGTTATATCAACAAGACCAAAGTTTATCCAACGACTTTGAAGAATCAGCGTATTTCCGGTACTACCACCGTGCAAGCCACCGTTAAAGCCGACAGCACCCTATCTAATATTGAAGTCGTTCAAAGTTCTGGTTACAAAGAATTTGACGATGAAGCCCTTCGCGTGGTAAAATCTTTCCCGAAGATGGTTCCCAGCACACAAAGTTGCGAGCCTCAGGATCTTACCATCCAAGTTCCTGTAACCTTCATCATTGAAGAAGAAGACGCTCGCGATCAAAAGAAAGCCGAAAAGGCTGAGACAAAGGCTCTCCAAGAAGAAATTGATCTCGTAACTCCAGTTACACTCTATTTTGACAACGACCAGCCCGATCCAAGAACCACAAAGGAAACCACCTCTACCGAATACATGACCCTTTACAACAACTATCTGCCTGCTAAGAACACCTACATGAGCAAGGTCGGCAGCAACGAAAGTGCCAAGAGTGCCATCTCCAATTTCTTTGATCAGGATGTTGACGGCGGTAAGGAAAGACTCAATAAAGTTACAAAATATATTGCCGAGGCTATTAAGAAAGGCAAAACCGTTTCCTTTACCATTAGTGGTTTTGCAAGTCCGCTCAGTAATAGTGACTATAACAAGCACCTCTCTGCCCGCCGTATTGAAAGCGTGCTCAACTACATGAAGCAGGCTGAAGGCGGCTTCCTGGCTCCTTACATCAACAATGAAAAGCCCGGTCTTGTTATCACTAAAAACTCTTCTGGCCAAGTAGAGCACTCCTTCAATTCAAACTCCACCAGCGAAACCGTCTATGGTCTTCAAGCTGCAAAGGATAGAAGAATCGTCATTGACAACATCTACGTTAGATAATTTTCCGACTAACCATATTTCATATATAATAAGAGAACTAAGCCTCCGAAAAGGCTTAGTTTTTTTGTATTTTTGCACCCCTTAAAATACGCGATATGGATTCATTTGAAGATAGTGAAGATTTTGAAGTTGCAGAACTTGCCCAGAATTTCAAAACAGCAGTGGACAATGGCACGCCCATTTATTTTGAAAATTTGGACATTCAAGATATCATTGGCTTCTTTTTGGAGAATGACGACCTACATTACGCTGAAAAGGCCGTGGAATATGCCCTTCAAACCTATCCTCAGGATCCATACAACCACCTTCTTCACTCCAAGTTCCTCACCTTGCAGAACAAATTCGACGATGCGGAACGAATTCTCCTATATGTGGAAAACAATTTCGCCCCCATCCCTGAATTATATGTAGAAAAAGTACTTTTGGCTCACATCTGCAACAAGGAAATCAACGCTATTGAACTGCTACAAAAATCATTGGAAATAGAAGAAGGTATTCCTGAGACGCACCTCCTGCTCACCCACGAATACCTTCTCCAGCACCAACTTCAAGAAGCTGTAACCCACGCCATCCGCGCCATACAGCTTGACAATTATGCAGCTGAAGACCTAAAAAGCGTTCTCATAGACTTTCCCAATTTACAACAGGCTGATTGTCAGTTGTTGATATCCTTCTTTAAATCCCTCACTGAAGAACTTCCTCTTTGCAGCAGTCTGTGGAGCGCATTAGGACTCGCATATATTAACGCCAACGACTTCCTCCATGCCACGGAAGCCTTCCACTTCCAACTCTCTATTGACGACGAAGACGTCCTTGCCTATGTCAATCTAGCCGAATCCTATTATGGACAAAAAGAATACACACAGGCTTTGGAATATTTCAAAATCGCCAATCAGAAATGTAATATTCTTCAGTTCAACATCCAAATAGGAAAATGCTACTACCACCTACACGAATATGACAAAGCCCTTGAATCCTTTCTAATGGCTCGCGACGAAGATCCCATCTATGCCGCATACGTAACCTCAGACATCATTCGCGTATTCAAAGCCCAGGGAAAGTTTGATGAGGCGCGGGCATACTTAAAGGACCATCTGCAAAAAAATCCGCAGGACCTTATCGCCATGGAAGAGCTTATCGGCCTACTCAACCCCGAAAAAGATGCCGAATCCATTAAAGAACTCTGCTACACTGCCATCAACGCTATGGACAACGACCTATACCATTTCTTTGATTTTTTTGTCTCCTACTGCTATTTCAACGATTGTCCCGACCTCGGTATCGAACTCTGCGAAAACTATTACGACGATCCTTCGCTGACTGAATCCATCAATTACCACCTGGCGCTTCTTTACATCAAAAAAGGGCAGTTGGAAAAATGTCTCGACTTCCTCAACCAGGCCGTCTTCATCAACCATGAAAGACTATTCCAAGACTTCTTGGAATTTGACAACGATTTGAGAAACATTCCCGAAATCGCCCTCATTGAAGAGCGTTTCGGGAGCGAATACACTTTCGATCAATAAAAATTCCTATGAAAAGAACAATTTGCTGCCTATTACTCATTCTTGTTGCTATCGGAACGCAAGCCGAACAGGCAGACACCTTACACAACAATACTGAGAAGGCATCCGTCACCGACAAAGTGATTACCTGGTACAACAATCACCTCAACTATGGAACAGTCACCCTGCTTATGGCTGTGGAAAGTTCCTTTATCCCATTCCCTTCCGAAGTCATCGTGCCACCGGCCGCCTATCAGGCCTGCAACAGCGACAACGCCGCACTTTATCGAACAGACTCCAAAGTCGTAAATGTCATCTTCGTCGTTCTCTTTGCCACCTGCGGCGCACTTATCGGAGCCATTATCAACTACATTCTGGCGCTACTGTTGGGCCGTCCCATCATCTACTGGTTCGCTGACAGCAAAGTCGGTCACCTTCTGCTCTTAGATAGTAAGAAAATCAAGAAAGCGGAAGACTACTTCATTGAAAACGGCAAAAGTTCGACCTTAATCGGACGACTCATTCCAGCTATTCGCCAATTGATTTCCATCCCCGCCGGTTTGGCCAAGATGAACATCGGCGTATTCCTTCTCTTCACCACCATCGGTGCTACGCTTTGGAATACTATTCTGGCATTCCTCGGCTACATCGCCCATGGACAACAGGGACTTATTGAAAAATACAACGGCGAACTGAAAATCGCCCTCTGGATCCTTTGCGCCCTCTTCGTCGGCTACCTTGTCTTCAAAGGAGTACGAGCTTCTCACGCATCCAAAAAACAAGCTACAGATCAAGCAAAACCTCAAGCATAAATTCAATGAAACATTTCGGATTACTCGGCAGAAAGCTGGCCCACAGTCTATCAAAGCAATATTTCGATCAAAATATCATTAGCGGAAAACTTCGCGACAGCGAATACACCCTATACGAACTGGAAGGCATATCCGCCCTTCCCTGTTTTTTGGAAGAGCACCGCGACCTTGACGGTTTCAACGTCACCATACCCTATAAGAAAATCATCATTCCCTTCCTAGACGACCTCACGTCAGAGGCTGAAGAAATCGGCGCCGTAAACGTAGTTGAGATTCATCACACCGAAAAAGGCGACCATCTCATCGGACACAACACCGATGCTAAAGGATTTCTTCAATCCGTGAAAGGCATTGAATTACCAAAGCATGCACTCATTCTTGGCACCGGCGGAGCCGCCAGCGCCATTGCATACGCATTACGTCAACTCGGCATCGTCTATCAATACGTTTCCAGAGATACCCGCCAAGATGTGCTAAACTATAATCAGCTCACGAGCGAAATCATGCAATCCAACCTGCTCATCATCAACTGCACGCCATTAGGGATGCTCCCTGACAACATCGAGTCCAAGCCAGACATTCCTTACGAAATGCTAACATCCGACCATTTTCTATACGATTTAGTATATAATCCTGAAGAAAGTGTCTTCTTAAAAGAAGGAAAGATAAGAGGATGCCACTGCATGAATGGGTTACAGATGTTACACCTCCAAGCAGAAGAGACGTATCGTATTTGGGGACTACTATAAAAACAGAATATCATTCACCACGGGAAATGAAAAGCCCGCATTGATTCGTTCCAACAGCATTGATTTGCGACCATGCAGTTCAAAGCGCAGGGCCGCATTGGGAACTTTTACCCGCAGAATGCCATTCGTCAGCGAGACGCACTTCGTCTGTCCCGCACACAATGCCCCCACATACTCTGGCCACTTCTCTATGACCGTACGCTCTGCAAACAAACGCTGCTTGCCGGAGCGATTGACAAACTGCATAGCCAAATCCCTAATAGAATGTTCATTTGAATCTCTCATGGCAAATATTTTTTGTGCGGCAAAGATAACCTTTTCAACGAAGTCCGCTCCTGTTTTTTTATTATTTTTGCCGCCAATGATACATAGCGATCTGCACATCCATTGATTTAACAATAAAACACCCTATATGAAAAAACATCTACTTACATTCGTACTCCTGACGCTTACACTCATCACTTTCGGTCAGGCACAGAAAATCACCATTGAAAATATCTGGAACGACTTCAAGTTTTATCCGCGCGGCGTGTCCGGCTACACGGCTATGCCCAAGAGCGACTATTACACCGTAGTGAAACGCAGTGGCATTGAACGCTACAGCTTCGCCACGGGCGAAAAAATCGATATGCTCGTCACCAACGACGACCTCGACCGCCTCAGCAACGGCGCCGTTAATATAGGCAAGGTTAGCAGCTACGAATTCACCGCCGACGAGTCCAAAATCATCCTCGCCATTGACGAAGAGAGCATCTGGCGCCGCTCCACGTTGGCATTCTACTACGTGTATGACATCGCCGCCAAGACACTCACCCTCGTAGCCGACACCAACACAAAGTTGCATTTCGCCGTGCTTTCCGAAGACGGTCAGAAAGTGCTCTTCGCCCGCGACTGCGACCTCTTCTATCAGGACCTCGCCACCGGCAAAATCACCCAGATCACCCGTGACGGAAAGCCCAACAGCATCCTCAACGGCTACGCCGACTGGGTATATGAAGAGGAACTCGATATGTCACGCGCCGCCTCCTGGTCGCCCGACGGCAAGAAAATCGCCTTCCTGCGCTTCGACGAAAGCCGCGTGAAAGAGTACAACTTCGCCCTCTACGACGAGCTCTACCCTACCGACTTCAAATACAAATATCCGAAAGCAGGCGAAGACAACTCCTTGGTTGACGTTTACATCTATAACGTTGCCACTGCGCAACTTACCAAAGTCGATCTCGGCGACAACACCAACTGCTATTTCCCGCGCGTATATTGGCTGCCCAACAATGACGCTGTCGTGCTCAAGCTCAACCGCCACCAAAACCAGCTCGACTTCATCCGCTACAACACCACGACCCAGCAGCAGGACATCATCTACACGGACAAAAACGACAAATGGCTGGACGTCACCGACAACTACTATTTCCTGAAAGACGGCAAGACGATGATTGTCACCTCCGAGCGTGACGGCTTCAACCACATCTACAAAGTGACTCTCGGCGGCGGCATCCAGCAGCTGACCTCCGGCAAGTGGGAAGTCAACGCCATCCAATACGTCAACGAGGCCAAGAAGCAGATTTACTACACCTCCAACGAAAGCGGCGTAGTGAACCGCGACCTCTACGTCATCAACTTCGACGGCAAGAAAAAGACGATGCTCAGCAGCGGCGACGGCTGGAACGAGCCCTCCTTCAGTCCGAACGGAAACTTCTACCGCAACCAGTATTCCAACCTCAACACCCTGCCCAAATACACCATCCGCGATGCCAAAGGCAAAGAGTTGCGTGTGCTGAACGACAACAAGAACGTCCAGGAAACAATGGACCAATACGGCTTTGTCAAGCGCGAGCTCATCAGCATCACCACCGCCGACGGCACGCAGTTGAACGGCTGGATGATGAAGCCCGCCAACTTCGACCCGAACAAGAGATACCCGGTGATGATGAACTGCTACGGCGGTCCGGGCAGCCAGCAGGTACTGAACGCCTACAGCAGCGCACAGGACCTCGCCTTCTACCAGATGCTCGCACAGCACGGCTACATCTCCGTCTGCGTGGACGGACGTGGCACGGCCACCCGCGGTGACGAATTCAAGAAAGTCATCTACCAGCAAATGGGCAAATACGAAGCCATCGACCAAATCGGTGCCGCCAACTATCTCAAAACGCTGCCCTACGTGGACGGCGACCGCATCGGCATTTGGGGCTGGAGTTTCGGCGGCTACCTCTCCGCACTCTCCATGTTCCGTGGCGACGGCGCCTTCAAGATGGCCATCTCCGTGGCTCCCGTCACCAACTGGCGCTACTACGACAACATCTACACCGAACGCTTTATGAGAACGCCGCAGGAGAACCCCGACGGCTACGACCTCAACTCCCCGACGACCTACGCCAAACAACTCAAAGGCAAATACTTCCTCATCCACGGCACCGCCGACGACAACGTACACTTCCAGAACGCTATGGAATTGGTGAAAGCGCTGAACGAAGCCGGCGTCGAATACGACCAGTTCTTCTTCCCCAACAAAAACCACTTCATCATGGGTGGCAACACCAGAACCTATCTGTACAACAAGTTGGCGAAGTACATTTTAGAGAATTTGTAACAAAAGATACTATGACAGACCATATCATCTCCATCATTCAAGAGTATTTCAAGACACAGCCCGTTGAAAAGGCATGGCTTTTCGGTTCCTTTGCCAGAGGCGAGGAAACCGAAAACAGCGATGTGGATATTTTGGTGGTATTTGACAAAAACGCTAAAGTCTCTCTTATTGGAAGGGCCACTATGATTTGTGATTTGGAAGAACTTCTTATGCGTAAAGTGGATTTGGTAAAAGACGGAACCCTGTTCCCATATGCAGCAGAAAGTATTAACCGCGAAAAAAAACTGATTTATGAGAGAGCCTGCTAGAGACAAAGGACGTTTAGAACATATCCTGACGGCTATCAACAACATTTATGAATATGTTCAAGATAAAAGTTACGAAAATGTTGTAACGGACAAAATCCTACGCCACGCCCTTACTTGGAATATACAAGTAATTGGAGAGGCCGCCAACAATCGCACCTTAGAATTCATCAACAGCCATCCTGAAACCAATTGGAGAGGTGTAATCGGTATGCGACACGTTCTAGTTCACGATTATTACCATATAGATCCCGAAGAGCTCTGGAATGTGATAACAGAAGATTTACCAACACTGAAGGAACAAATTTCCAAATATATAGAAGAAATATGATGGCACAGGCGATGATGTTATCGCCGCAATGAAATAACCAAACTCTTTTAACAACCAAACTTACTACCTACTCAACAACACAAAACTAACCGAAACTGACATATTAATATATTAAAGCGTTTTCGCTTTTCTTCAAGTAGCTGAAATCTGGAAAATTTCATTACGTAATACGAAAAGAAAACCGAGAAACGCTCACGAGTATAATCGTGGGCTTTCTTATTTGTATTACGGGTATTCCAGAACCTCAGCTACGAATAAACGAAGTTCACGATTTTTTCATACCCGTGATTGAACAAGAGAAAGTACATATTGGAAGAATGATACAGGAAGAACTGCGTCGGCAGGGGCGCACGGTGACGTGGTTTGCCCAGAACCTGCCCTGCGACCGCAGTAACGCATACAAGATGTTCCGCAACGAAACTATAGACTTGTCGCAATTGATACGTATCTCCAAAATGCTCGACCACGACTTCCTCAAGCAGTGCTCCGACCACCTCGGGTTACAGAAATAGTGTGGCAAATTCTTCCTCACTATTGTAGAATAATTCGCCACTACTGTTTCATTTTCAATAACTTATATTTTGCACTTTTGCGACTTTAGGAAAAAACTATATATAGTTATATGAAAAGAACATTACTCACAACATTTTTAGTCAGTTTGATGTGTGCCGCATTGGCACAATCAGGCTTTGTGACCACCTCGCACAAGAATGCCTCCACAGGAGGTTCGGCTTCTACAGGACAAATCTTCGTGCGTTCGTCAACTATCGGAGGCTACACGAATGAGGGACTGGAACAGCCATTCCTTTATCGGGGCACAGAGACCATCCACTTGGCAGACGTCTCCGAGCTTCCCTATCTTTACCGCTCTGGACGCGTACCGGTCGCCAATCCATCCTCTTTGGGCAAGGCTGGCGCACACACCGCCTATTTGCTGCCCATTCACGGCTTAGATACGCTGATGACCGTTATTCTTGCCATCCCAGGCACGACCTGCGGTGAAGACTTGGTGGTCACCGACTACGACGGTAACGTCTATAACACTGTCTTATTAGGCACTCACTGTTGGACGCGCGAGAACCTCTACTCGCTGCACTATATGCAGGACGGAAGAAACATTCCCAATCCTATGGTCTACATTGCAGATATGTACCCTGATGAGGCCGCCAACCTCCTCAACTATGGCCGTCTCTACACGTGGTACGCCGCCGCGAAAGTTTCCGACGGAGACAACAATGCAGCACCAATAGTCGACTTGAACGGCCACGTGCAGGGCATCTGTCCCATAGGATGGCACCTGCCAGATGCTTTAGAAATGCAGGATCTGCGTTCCTATTCGGCTTCAACCTTGAAAACAACGTACGACTGGCTGATCCCGGGCACCAACACCACCCATTTCAGCGCACTACCTGCCGGACTTTTCACAGGTACACGCTTTGAAAACCTCAAAGGCTACACCGCCTTCTGGAGCACGACCGCCAACGGCTCGCAAGCCGAAAGCACATCGCTATTCTATTTTTGCGACGAACCTCTTGCAGAAAATTTTAATAAGAACGTAGGACTGAGTGTGAGATGCGTGCAGGACTGAGAGGTTTCAGGTTTCAGGTTTTAAAAAATGCCTGCGGCCGAATACAACACACCTCACAGCTTAATAATTTAATAGCTTAATAATTTAACAATCAAAATATTATTACAATGAAAAAACTATTCGCACTTATATTCGTATTGTGCCTGTACTTGGGAGCATTTGCCCAACAGCTCAACTATCAGGCGATCATTAGGGACAACAACCAGCAACTGGTTACCAACACAAACGTCACCGCCAACATCGTGGTGAAGGTGAGCGGTAATCCTGTCTATCAACAAACTGTAAACGGGACCACCAACTTGCACGGACTTTTTGACATTCCGTTTGGTGATGTCACCTTCAGCAGCATTGACTGGTCGCACGCCACCATCAGCGTGCAGGTGAAAAATACTGCCACCGGCGTCATCTATATGCCAGCGGAGGACCGCCCGGTGAATGCCGTGCCGTACGCCCTGAATGCCACTTCTGCCACACAAGTAAACGCCGATTGGGAAGCCACCAACGGTGCTGCGCAGATTTTGAACAAACCGACATTGTTTAGCGGCGACTACAACGATTTAGAAAATAAACCAACTTTGTTTGATGGTGATTATAACAATTTGAGTAACAAACCAACAATTCCGACAAATGTAGGCGACTTAACTAATAATGCAAATTATGTGGACAACACAGACTGTTCTACCATTTCTTTCTGTGATTTATACGCTTTGGTTGCAGAACTTCAAGATAGTTTAGCTGCAATGAGAAGCACAATTAGTGTTTTAAACAATAAGATAGAGGAACTTTCACCTTCTTCACCAACAGCATCATTGCCAACGGTCACGACTTCTGCTATTTCAAACATTTCAGGAACGACCGCCACTGGTGGCGGTAACGTAACCTCCGATGGCGGAGCCACCATTACTGCTCGCGGTATCTGCTGGAGTACAAGCCAGAATCCTACCATTTCCAATAGCCACACTACCAATGGTGGCGGAGCAGGAAGTTTTACGAGCAGTATCACAGGACTAGCTGGTGAAACAACATATTATGTTAGAGCTTACGCTACCAATAGTGAGGGGACGGCATACGGCGAACAAGTAAGTTTTACCACTTCTTTTGTATATCAAACATGGAATGGAACGGGCTTAAATCCCAATGACGCACATCCATGTCAAGGTGCTCCGACAGTTACAGATATTGATAACA
>JAZRYC010000074.1:0-4657 GCA_045600525.1 Bacteroidales bacterium | reverse complement strand
TTTCGCCATTTTCCCTGTTTCCCTGCCACGACCCGGAAGTTAGGCCCGTAGTTTCCGGCTCGTGACACGATTTCCGCCATTTTCCCTGTTTTCCTGCCACGACCCGGAAGTTAGGGCTGTAGTTTCCGGCTCGTGACATGGAATCATATACCGAAACACCTTCGAAACTGTTTTGGCGTGATTCGTTTTATCTCAATGCCCATATGAACGGTCCCCTTGTGCTTGACAAGCCAGTCATAAACCTTCTCTGCGAGGCCCTCTCTTTTTGTTTTCGGGATATCATAAAGTGTCCTGGACATATCGCCATTGAAAAAACTCGGAACGTAGACATCGTCAATCCATCTGCACAATTCCATATCATTCATCGCACTTTTGTCAATATGTCCATGCTCATTGGCGAGCATTTCGGAAATGGATCTTTTGTCAACCCCCTTTTCTATTGTCGCGAGTGTGATAGGTGTGCCGCCGAAGTCGTCCTCCTGCTGCTCACGTATCCATTTCTCATCAGAGATGCGGTTCATGTTGAAGATGAAGTTCCTCGGCGTTACGAATAGTTCTTCAACGTATGCGGTATCAATGACATCCTGTCTCAGAATCAATCCGGAACTGCTCATCCGGTAGCCTTCAGGAATGTGCCTTTCATCTGGGAGAAACTTGTATCCTGCCGACCGTCTGAGAAGTTCAGGCTCACGCCGGTGCCCCAGTTCATCTGCAAATATGACATTTGCAGAGCAGTACTCATATTCGAAGGGGGTTGAAGTCAGACCGTGATGCAGCCCTTGACGAAAGACGTATGAGTTTGCCGCTATCTGGTGTCTTATTCCGTCCACCTTGATAATGAAACAATTCCTTTCGCCAACACGACCGCAGCGGTGGTATTTTGCATTGAAATAACGTCCATAAGCATAACGCCGTTTCCTTTCCAGAATCTCAGGGTGGTCGGTCTGCGCACAATAATGCAGGTGCGTGGACAATTCGGCATCAGAAAGCGCGCGGCTTTCCGTATCCAGAATGGCAAAAGCAAAACAGTTGAATGCGATGTTGAAGTCCTCCTCATCTCGGAACAGGACCTCGTCATGTGAGGCCAGACAGAAGTGATAAGTATTTCTCATGGCCTGCAAGGTAGAAATATTCTTTTATCCGGGAAAGGGGGTGGGACAAAAAACCGGAAAGTTTTTATCTTTTAACATTTCCGACCCTTGTTTAACAGAATTGTGTCTGAAAATTTAACATCCTGGTGCCGATTTCGTCGAAGCGGAAGAAACTGATTACGTTTTCGATTTGGAGGTTACGTGAGACCGGCCACGGACACATTCGATGAAACACTCCTGTTTCCCTGCCACGACCCGGAAGATTGGCCCGTAGTTTCCGGCTCGTGACGCGAACCCCATGGAAAAGAAAAACGCCCGCCGGAGCGAGCGTTCTGTTTTCTTGGCAATTTTAATGTCAAATTTCATTGAGCTACTCAATGAATTGTGGAGGTGTTAATGCTATCAACTTCAATATTTCCGGAACCTCGGATGCTAATTTCCAGGATGTCATCCCAGGTTTCCATACATATGTATTGTTGCTGATTCTTTTCTCGACAATCAGTCTGGATATTTTGCTTTCGGAATATGGCCCTGATTGCACACCTTCGATAATGGCATAGAACAATGAAGACTGCTGTTTAAGGGCATTGTCAACCCCTGGCACATACATACTATGAAGACTTTCGTTCATCATTTTCATCATCTGATTAGCGCTACTCACTCCAAGCCCAAACTCAATGAACCTGTCAAGAGAAAAAAAACTGTCTTCATTCATGTTGCCTGAGTTTATAATGTTGGAGGCATCGGAGGTATTGGAGGCGGAACCGAACCGAATATTCCGGAGATTTCAGGGACATTCCCAGCCACATCCCAATTGACCATACCGTTTTTCCATACATAGGTATCTCGTGTCAGTTGCCCATTCTGCACCATTTGTTGTAATTGTTGCATATTGCAAGGACCGATATTCTGGCCATTGATATTGACGTAGTATTGAACCTGAGGTATAGGTGGAGGTGTATTCAAGCCTTGTTGCATAGTATTGCCCATCTGGTTCATCATGCCAGCCATCTGCTGTCCCATAGCTCCGCCAATCATCATTCCGGTCATCATCCCGGCAGGATTTATTCCGCCTCCTCCATTTCCGCTCATCTGCCCCATTTGGCCAAGACTATCCGCTGCGGATTGCAAAACGCGAGTTTGCTGGTCTAGTGCGTGAGCGCCAATGAAATTGGATTCTGTCTGAAGTCGTTGTGCCCTTTGCGCTTCTTCCCGTTGAATTCTAAGACTTTCCTCTATATTTTTAGCATTATTTTTCTGAGTATCTTCCAGATTCTTGATATTTACATCCGTTTGTGCTGTCGCTGTGCGCATTGCCAGCTCTTTTGTTACCTTGAGTAAGGATTGGTATCCCTCGCTTTCCTTGTCAGCTTCAATAGACGCAAGATCAAAACCTTTGACATTGACGCCGAAGTCACTTTCAAGCCTTGCTTTTAATGGTTGGGCAATCATATCATTAATTTGGAGGATTTTTCTTTCAATCTGCAGGACAGGAATGCCTTGTTCTGATGGAATGTTTGTTATTGTGCCTTTGATATACTTCGTGACAGCATCCTTAATCTGCCCTTTGAAATGGTCAAGATCGAAACTAATGAGCCTATGAAGTTTTATAAAAGCTTTGTAATCTGTGATGTTGAATGTTATAGTTCCGCGTGCCGACATGGGAACCGCAAAATCAAGGTATCTCGGATCAAATACATCAAAATATGGTACTCCGAATTTTACTTGAATGATGCCGGATAGGTTTATGAAATATACTTCGGCCTGGAACGGCGATGCCCCACCGAAGGCAAGTCCAACAATGCTTGACAGAATTGGAAAGTTTTCTGTCTTGATTGTACTATCGAACGGTCCTTCAATGAAATCCTGCATAGATCCGTCCTTCTGCTTGTACACAAAGACAGCCACCTCGCCATCTTTTACGCGAAGACTACTTCCAAATCTAATTGAGTTCTCCCTGTCAGTTGTGTTTGCATCGGCACCAGCTGGCCTCCATTTCCAAACAAGATACTCTTGTTCATCGCAGCGGATGACATCCATCATTCCGCCTCCTTTTCTGTTAAATAGTCCCATGGACTTAGAATTTAATTTTTAATTCCTTGGCATAATTAGCAATAATGGCAAGGGTCTCCTTGTCGTCTTTCAAAGCAAACTTGGCTTTTATTATTACCTGTTCGCATTTTGCCTTCCATGCTCCCTTCAACAATTTACCCTCTTGATCTGTTGACCAGAAAGAAATCCTTGCCTGTGGAACTGCAAGCGAAAGGAATTCCAGGATATCATCCTTCGTTGTTGCCACCGGGAAATTTTTGATAATCGATGATTTCTCACGAATCATCGGACTATTGATATTAACCTGTCCCATGCTGAATAAACCTGTATCTTCTTTCACTTCTGACAACAACTCAAAAATATGTGAGGCACCTTTATTCACGTCAATATTCTTGAACTCATACCCACATTCGGGACATTTTGCTGTAAAAGACTGGATCATTGCCCCACAAGCAGGACATTTTTTAATGTCGCCAAATTTGTTTGATGTAGGAGCGGCAGAATTAGTATTGTGACTGGAGCCATTGTTCCGCTCATACAATCGGGCATCAAGGACCATTTCGAATTCGTCAAGATCTACGCCCATGGCTTCAGCTTTCTTAAAAAGGACTTGTTTTTCTTTTTCTGTAAGCTCTCCATCAGCCAAAGCGAGATCGATAAGTTTCTCTAATTGACTGTTATATAAATTAGAGGATTCTCCTGCTTGTTTCTGATCAGGCTCGTCATTTTCTTCAAATGACTGCTGGTTTTGTGTGCCAGAAAAGGAGTGATCTACCCCAAATGCAGAGGTAGCATTCTTAAATTTGTTTAAAAGTGACATAGTGTAATTATATTAAATTGTTGTTTGTTGATGCTGATTTTTTACTAATGTATCCTATAACCTGACAATGAAACAAAAAAAAGCGGGCAATTACTTGCTCGCATTAGGCCCTAGGAAGCCGTTGAAATACAGGTAACGCCCGCCTGATTTGTATGCCGAAGGGCATCAAATCTATTGCAGACGTCTGCCATGTTTATCTTTCAACAACTGAATTTCCTAGGTTCAATGCGAATAAACAATAAGCAAACGCTCTTTGTCAATATGTCTGTTTTACCTTTCTTTAATCATTTTCCCGGTGAGGACAAACAATACTTCCCCCAGGTATTCTGATCACTGATACAGTAAAGTACTGCAAATATAAAAAAAATTATTATCCAGCATTATATCGAAAGATATTTTTTTTACACATCGAATTTCGAATACATCATTGCGCATACCTCTTTTGTTTCGTTTGAACCAAGTTGAACCCAGTAGAAAAAATTCTCAACAAGCACCTACTCTTTTGCATGAATTCATTAATCTGTAACTTCCGTTAAGATTTACGGTATATATGCTGCGGGGGCCCCGGTGATATTCACCAAGGCCCCCGCTTCCGCACGGAGTGACGCTTACTTCAGGTCCAGCCCCATCTTCTTGAGGACCTTGGCAGTCTTTGCCGTAGCTTCCTTCAAGTACCACTGCCCGTCAATCTTGA
>JAZRYC010000073.1:0-3678 GCA_045600525.1 Bacteroidales bacterium | reverse complement strand
GATAAAGGAACGATTACCGACAGTCGGTTTTGCCAGTTGTCTGATTTTCTTACGGCTGATGACCTGCTGATGTTCAACGACTCCAAGGTGATTCATGCTCGTCTGCTGGTGCACAACACCACCGGTGCCGCCATTGAGATTTTCTGTCTGGAACCCCTTGCACCAACATCGGATCCCGCCACGGCTTTTTCAGAAACCCACGAGGTGACTTGGAAGTGCATGGTGGGCAATGCGAAGAAATGGAAACGCCCCCTCTATATCGACGTTCCCGTTAATGGTAGCAATATTCGCATCACTGCCACCAAGGGTGAAAATGTAGAGGGCGCCTTTGTTGTGACGTTTACCTGGGAAGACGCATCTGTGTCTTTCGCCGAATGGCTGGAAAATTATGGGAAGATACCCCTACCTCCCTATATCAAGCGTGCCGCCAGTGAGGAGGACGAACAACGTTATCAGACTGTATATGCCAAGTATGACGGATCCGTGGCGGCGCCCACGGCCGGACTGCATTTCACGCCTGCGGTGTTTGAATCCCTGCATCAAAAGGGAATCGCTACCGAGTATGTGACGCTACATGTGGGCGCCGGCACTTTTAAGCCGGTGTCATCGGAAACCATCGGCGAACACTATATGCATGAGGAGAAAATCGTAATCACCGAACGCTTTGTGGCTATGCTGCTCAACAGTATCTCAAAACGCCGCATCGCCGTAGGCACCACTGTGGCGCGTACGCTGGAATCACTCTTCATTATTGGCGCCAAATTGAAACTCGATCGCGAACATCCACTGCTCGTGGAACAATGGGAAGTGTATGAAGATACCGCCATTCGAAAAGTGACAGTGGAGGAATCGCTGGCAGCCATTCGTGACTACCTGCATGCACAAGGCACCGATCTGCTGCGCGCCGCCACCCGCCTCATCATTCTGCCCACCTATCGGCCGCGGATTGTGCAGGGCATTATCACGAACTTTCATCAGCCCAAGAGCACGCTGCTGCTGCTTATTTCCGCCTTTGTGGGGGAAGAGTGGCACCGCATCTACCAACATGCCCTGGAACATAACTATCGGTTCCTTAGTTATGGCGACTCGAATCTGTATCTTGTTTAGCATGATTCTATTACGAAAGTAGTGGGTGGTGCTTCCCCATTTATCAACAATAGTTGATATTTTTTTGTAAAGTCGGTTTTTTAGCGGACTAGTTTATTTCGTATATTTGCATTTTTATATAGGTTTTATGTGAAACCGATATAAAGTAATTTGTTTTTTGTATGGACTCGTTGATTAGATCCTTGGAAAATGTTTTCCGCACTGCATGGGATAATCCCGCTATTACGGAATGGGGAAGTGATGTAACCTATAAATATGGCGATATTGCCAAGAGAATAGTTTATATCCATCTTCTTTTTGAAGAATTGGGCATAAAACCGGGTGATAAGGTGGCTGTGTGCGACAAAAACAGCGCAAATTGGATGATATCCACGTTGGCTATCATCACCTACAAGGCGGTGGCAGTACCGTTGTTGGCAGATTATAGCGATAAGCAGATCGTCATGCTGTGTGAGCATTGCGATGCCAAATTTATGATTTGCAACCGCAAGATGGCTGATCTATGGCCTGAGGGCAACTGTCCTATGTACTTGTTGGATATAGCCGACCTGCTTACGATGAACCCCAGTAGTGTTACCGACGAGGTGGAGGAACGCGTCTTCGCGCAGTTTTCCAAGAGATTCCCCCAAGGCTATACCAAAGACGATGTATGCTATGAAGCGGAGAACCCCGACGATCTCATGTTGCTAAGCTATACCAGTGGCTCTACGGGCAATCCAAAGGGTGTAATGCTGTCGTATCGTTCAATTTGTTCTAACTTGGATTATGTGAAAAAGGCTATACCCATCTGTGAAAATGAAAACATGCTGCTTGTCTTGCCGATGGCTCATATATTTGGTCTTACGTGTGATTTTTTGCATGGCATGATGTCAAAAGCCTATTTGCATGTGCTGACGAAAACACCGGCACCGACAGTCCTTATGAAGGCCCTTCAAACTATACGTCCATCAGTATTTCTTTGTGTACCCTTGATTATGGAGAAGATTGTGCTGGGAAAGATCGCTCCCAAATTGAATGAACCTAAGGTGAGCAAAATGTCTCAGATTCCGATTCTTCGTCAATTCATATATGGCAAGGTGCGGAAGGAAATGTTGAATTTCTTTGGAAACAATGTTCGGCGGATCGTCATGGGAGGAGCGGCCTTAAACAAGGATGTTGAAAAAATTCTTCATAAAGTGAAGTTTCCGTATTTTGTGGGATATGGAATGACGGAATGTGGACCTCTCATCGCCTATTCCTATAATCGAAAAAAACGATATGGATCCTGTGGAAACGTAGTCTCCCGTATGGAAGTCAGTGTCTTGAGTGAAGATCCTCAACATGTTCCTGGTGAAATTGTGGTCCGAGGCGATAATGTGATGATGGGCTATTATAAGAATCCAGATGCTTCTGAAGAAACTATTGATAAGGATGGCTGGATGCATACTGGTGATTTGGGTGTACTTGATAAAGACGGATATCTTTACATTAGAGGTCGCAAAAAAAATATGCTGCTTAGTTCAAACGGTCAGAACATTTTCCCAGAGGAAGCCGAAGCTCAGGTGGTGGCGCATTCCCTGTTTGATGAATGTGTGGTGGTGCAACGAGATGGCAAACTCGTCGCCTTGGTCTATGTCAATGACGTGACCCTTCGAGCCATGCAGACCACGCGTGAAGCGGTGGAGAAACAATTGGATGTTATTTGTAAGGAAATAAATACCTATCTGCCCAAATATTGCCAGCTTAGCAAAATGGTGCAGCGAACGGAAGAATTTGAAAAAACACCCAAAAAGAGCATAAGGAGATTTTTATATTCATAAAAAATATGCAGACAAAACGTACCGATTTTCTTGTTGTTAAATCCATGCGGCAGTTTCTCGCTGCATCGATTCTTACCATGATTGTGCAACAGTTGAATTCGACGATTGATGGCATTATTGTTAGCCGTCTAATTGCGCCAGACGCGCTTTCCGCTGTCAATCTGTGTACTCCGGTGACCATGCTGTATATGTCCTTGGCCACACTATTTGGTACCGGTGCCACCATTGTCGCAACAAGAGCTATGGGAAAGTGTGAATATGATAAGGTTAATAGGAACCTTTCCACTGCCTTATGCTCTGTTATTGCTATAGGTGTTCTGGCAGGTGTCTGTGGATGGGTGTCTTTGGATTCGATTGCTCGGGCGATTTGTCATGTGGACCGTCTAATGCCCTATGTGAGTGACTATTTGTTTGTGTTTGTGACCTTCTCTGTGATACCAATGCTGACATTGATGATGAACCAAATGACTAATATTGATGGTCGTCCGAAGTTAGTTACCTATGCCGTCTTGATATCAGCATTATCAAATATTATATTGGACTTTCTTTTGATTTCAGTCTTCAAAATGGGTATTTCTGGAGCAGCGTGGGCTACCATAGTTTCATCGTTGATAGGGGCTGTGTTCATTGCTTTCTATCTTTTTTCTAAGAAAAGTTCCTATGTTTTGCGTCCAATACGACTTTTTTCGATTAAATCCTTAGGAGAAAATATGTTGCAAGGAACTCCGTTGATTGTCAGTAATATGATTGTCATGTTATTGCTTTTTCTGCT
>JAZRYC010000072.1:0-7014 GCA_045600525.1 Bacteroidales bacterium | reverse complement strand
AGGTTGTTGTCGTAGGTTAATTTGGAAACATAATTGAGGACTATTTGTCCATCATCCTCATATATGTTTTGTGCAACCTCCACGACATTGTCACCATCCCAAGTCCATATCACTTCCGAATCTCTGGCTCCGAGGGATTTGGAGTTCTGTTTTAAGGCTTTGTGCATATCTTGGATTTGCTCTTGAGGGACAAACATACTCATCAATTTTGCAGTCACGTCATCTCCTGTTGTCTTAGCTGCGGGAAAGAAAACACGGGAGAGTCTTCCATCCTTATGTTCCACAGTGGCTTCAGCGGTCATATTACCGGAATGATAAACAAGCTTGGTAAGCAATTTTCCATCATAGTAATAATCGACATATTCGCCAGAGACCTTTTCATCCACGCGGACAACACGTTTGCCATCGTAAGTAGGGACCAATTCAACATCTTTGAAAAACGGGCTGATCAAAGAGCCTTTCGACATTCTGCTCGCCAACTTGTTACCGTCCCAGGAATACTTTTCATAAAGATCTTTTTGTTCACTGTCGGCTTTTTGATAATAAACGGTGGAAAGTTTCTTTTTTGGGGTATAAACGCCCTCCTTGTTACAGGCGCTGAACAGGAATGCCAGCGCGACGAATGCGAATAAGAGTTTTTTCATAATTATGTTTTTATTATTTTGTGTTAAAATTTACTATAGACGGCTTCTGTTCATTGGGCACGAAACACAGTTCACTATTTGTATTCGTAATAAAATACTTCTTCACTAATAGGTTCGTCCATGTAATGACAGCTTTGAACGGACTTGACAGGGTACTTGCCTTCATATTCATAAGAGACATTGTTTACGTATTCTTGACGTAATGATTCTTCTCCTGAGATATAATATATTTCCTCACGTTTGTACTGCGTGAAATTGTTTTTGCTCATAGACAACAATCTGAATTCTACGGCATTCTGTACCAGTTGGAACTCCGAACCGCAATCAACCCATGCTATAGCATACGGATTGAGCATCTCATCATATTGATAATCTGTGATGCTCTTGATAACCAATTCTCCAAACTGATATAATCCCAGGGTTGCTTGAGCCACATTATCTCCTTTCCAAGTGTATGACAAGTCAACAGACATAGAACCACCACCCATATACTTTGAGTTTTGCTTCAAAATCTTATTAATATTGTTCATTTCGGTTTGTGAAACAAACTTAGCTAATAGTTTCTCAGCACCGCCATTGTCCATCAGCGTATCGGCGTGGAAGGAAATTTTGGATATTTTTCCACCTTTATGTTCTATATCTACCTCAGACACCCAGTCCCCAAAATGATAGGTCAAGTGGGTAAGTAGTCTTCCATCATAGAAATAGTCCACATATTCTCCGGACAATTTCTCATCCACCCGAACCACACGCTTACCATCGTAAATAGGGACGAAATCTAAATTATCAAGAAAACCATCTACAAGAGAAGCATAAAACAATTTTTCTTTCAACAGATCACCATCCCACACATACTCTTCAACGAGTCTTTGAGTTCCTGGTTGACTACCTTGGAGATATACGGCGGAAAGTTTCTTCTTCGGGGTATATACCCCCTCTTTGTTACAGGCGCTGAACAGGAATGCCAATGCGACTAATGCTAATAAAAGTTTTTTCATCCTATAGAATATAAGTAGTTTACATTTCCAAATTTCAAAGGCACAAAAATAGAAAAAAAAAGGGAATTCCAACACTTCCTTAGCATACATAATTCTGATGCACACCTACAAAACGCACACACATCCCTAATTTCTACTACTTGCTAATCTCTCCACAATGGTATGGGCAGTATGGCCGTCGCCGTACAAATCATCCGTAAACAATGGCGGCAGATCCAGAAGCATTTGCGCCGTGGAAACGATATTCACGTGATTGTGTCCTAACAGGTGGTTATAACCGCGGGCGCACAGTTCAATCCATTCGGTCTCCTCGCGGAGGGTGAGGCAGTATTTGTGGGCAAAATAAGCTTCCTTCTGTACACCGCCGCTATCGGTCATCACCAAGTCGCAATGGTGCAGAAGATAGAGCATTTCCAAATAGCCCACGGGTTCTATGAAAGTAATCGGCGACTGTTCCATCGGATAGCCCATGGCCTGCATTTTCTGGCGCGTGCGCGGGTGCAGGGGCAACACCACCGGGATGCTGTTGCACGTCATTTCCAAAGCCAAAAGCAACTCCTTCAAAATGCCTGGATTATCGGTATTTTCAGCGCGGTGCATCGTGCAAAGTACAAAGCGCTCGGGCAGATCCACTTGAGGTTTGCGCATCATTTGGGCAAAATACAAAGCCGCATCTTTCATCACATCGCCCGTCGGCACGATTTTGCTGTCCGCAATGCCCTCATTTTGAAGATTCAGGATGGCGCGGCGAGTGGGGACAAAAAGGACATCGCTGAGTTTGTCGGTCTGAATGCGGTTATACTCCTCGCGCATCTGGTTGTTGAACGAGCGAAGTCCGGCTTCCACATGGCAGAGTCGGATGCCGCAATCGTGCGCAGCCTGTGCACCTGCCAATGTCGAGTCGGTGTCGCCATAGACCAGCACCCAGTCGGGATGAACCTCAGCGATGATGGTCTCTATTTGGGCCTGCATCTGGGCGACAAGTTCTTCGTGTGGCAGCGAATGGACACCCAGGTTATAATCCGGCTCGCGCATGCCCATTTCGTCAAAAAAGAGCTGCGACATATTGGCATCGAAGTGCTGGCCCGTGTGCACCAAAACCTCTTCCACGCCGTCTGTGCGATCAATTTCCGCACTAACCATGGCTGCTTTTACAAACTGAGGACGAGCCCCTATAATGCTGAGAATCTTCATCGACTGCATTATCCTTTTTTTTCTAATAATTTTCTATCCGTTCTGTTTTGATTTCGTTCTTTAATTAATCGAGCTAATATTCAACTTTATCAGGTTTTTCACGCCATTTTCTAAAAACAGGGATGGCCGCATCGTGCATCATTTGAATACAGGGAATGGAACGTTCCTCCATCGGAAGGTCTAGTTGGTCATAAATAAAGGAGTCGTCAAAATCAATGTTGGCGGCATCCGCCTTAGTGTTGGCATAATAGACCTTGGAAATGCCGGCCCAGTAAATCGCGCTGAGGCACATCGGGCAAGGCTCGCAAGAGGCGTAAATCGTGCAGCCTTTCAAATCGAACGTGCCGAGTTTGCGGCAGGCCTCGCGAATGGCCATCACCTCTGCGTGGGCGGTAGGATCGTTATTGGGCACCACGCGATTGCCCGATGCGGCAACCACCTCTCCATCACGCACGATAACCGCGCCAAAAGGACCTCCGCCAGCATCCACATTGTCAGCTGAGAGATCTATGGCCATCTGCATAAACTTCCTGTCTTCTTTCGAAATATTATTCTCTATCATATTATAAAAAGCATTTTGCGTAACGCCAAAAATCAGTTTTTGTTGCGTGAGAGATTAAATTTTCGTTCCAAATAAACAGTGCAGTCCTCAAACGTCGGAAACGCGTGTTCTTCAGGAACAATGGCCGGTATCACGTTCATTTTAGTCAGCATATACATCGGCTGCGGTTGGATAATCGTCATCAGCACCTCAATACCTTTTTCCTGCAAATCCTTGATGGCCGTTTCCATAGCATACAAGCCGGACTGGTCCATAAAGCTGACCAGACGCATACGGATGATAACCACTTTGACATCATCGGGGACATCGTGCATAACCTCCTGAAAACGAGTAATGGAGCCGAAGAAAATTGGTCCGTTCAAACGTTGGATGTAAATTTGATGTTTGATTTCATCCGTCAGTCCCTGCTCGTCTTCCCAGGGAAGTTCCTTGTCAAACTTGGAAATTTCGCCAGCATTGTAACCACTTTCCACCAAATCGCCAGCGCGCTTCATGAAGAGCACGCAGGCAATAATCATACCGATGCCGACAGCCACGAGCAAATCGACGAACACGGTGAGGAACAGGACGGTGAGGAGCACCACGGCATCAGCTCGCGGAATATTGGGCAGATCCTTGAGACCTTTGAAGTCAATAATGCCGATACCGACGGTGATTAGAATACCCGAGAGCACAGAAAGGGGCACGTACTTCACGAAGCGGCCGAGGCCGAGCAGAATGGCCAGCAGGAACAGGGAGTGAACAATACCGGACAGGCGTGTACGGCCACCGCTTTTCACATTCACAACGGTTCTCATCGTAGCACCGGCGCCACCAATGCCGCAGAACAAACCAGCGAAGAAATTGCCGATACCCTGGCCAATGAGTTCCTTGTTGCTATTGTGCTTTGTTTTCGTAATATTGTCTGCGACCACAGAAGTGAGCAGTGTATCAATAGAGCCCAAGCCTGCCAGTGTCAATGCCGGAATGGCAGCCGTTTTCAGCACAGCACCCCACGCAACGCCCTTCAAAGAGAACTGCGCGAAGACCGGCAGCGGCATACCTGAGGGGATTTCTCCGATGGTCAAGGCCGAATTGAAATTCTTGACGAACACGGAAATAACGGTAACCACAATCAAGGCCACCAAAGTTGCCGGCACCTTTTTGGTAATCAAGGGAAAGAGATAGATGATGGCAATCGTGGCTAGACCAAACAGCAGCGCATACAAATCGTAGCCACCGATTTTAGACGGGAGCTGCGTAATCATATCCACAATCAGCACAGGCGATTTCATGCCAAAAAGCGGATAAACCTGCTGCAGAATAATGATGATGCCGATACCGCTCATAAAGCCGGATAACACCGGATAGGGAATATATCGGATGTATTTTCCGATTTTCAGGAAACCGAACAAGATTTGGAAAAGGCCGCACAGCATACCGGCCACGGACATCGTAATGAGGACGGTTTCAATAGTCGGAGCCGTAGTAGACGACCAAATTCCGGAAATCAGGGTTGCCGTAATCACGGTCATCGGGCCGGTCGGGCCACTGATTTGCGACGGTGTTCCTCCAAAAAGTGCGGCAAAGAAGCCTATCATCATCGCGCCGACAAGTCCAGCGAGCGCACCAACGGCCCCAATATTGGGGACATCCTGCACGTCAATCACGCCAAATGCTTGAATACCAAATGCCAAGGCTAGCGGAAGGGCAACGATGCCCGCCGTTATACCGCCAAAAATATCTCCTTTGAGATTCGTAGAATTAAATTTTTTCATGTGTAGAATTTAGTCGGCAAAAGTACTCAAAATAGCCTTGTGAGCAAAGGGTGCAAAGATTTCGTAATAAACAGTTGTTTCTTAATAATTAGTTCAAAATACGTTTTACATCCTCCGCGTAAGTAACCTTAAAATTACGTGAATCGCCTTGTACTATTTTGACAGACACCTTTGGACGATAATGGGACACCACACCGCTTTCGTCCGTTGGGATAAAGCCATCCTCTTTTTCTATCAAATCAATAAAGCAGTCGTACAGCAGTCCGGCGCGAAAAGCCTGCGGCGTCTGAGCGTAATAGAGTTCACATCGATTGAGCGTTTCTGTCAGACAGCCATTCGCATCGGCACGAAGGATGGTGTCTGTGGCCGACATGGCCGTAACGGCAGCTTGTTCATGTTCCAGCGTATCCAGCAAATCGTCAATAATGCGTGGCGTGATGCCCGGACGCGCGGCATCGTGCAATAGCAGATTGTCTTCTCTTCGCTCCACAAACCATTGAACGGCCGACCAAGAAGACTCAAAGCGTTCCTCGCCCCCTGCCAAAACTTGAACCACTTTGGAATAGTATTTGAACAAATACTCCAACAGTTCCTCCATCTCAATATAGTCGGCGGGAACCACCACCACAATCTCGTCAATGCGAGGATGATCTTGAAATGTCTGCAAGGAGTACTCCAACAACATTTTCCCATTGACAACCATAAACTGTTTGGGCACATCCATTCCCATACGGGATCCTTTCCCCGCCGCCATTAATATTGCTACGTTTTTCATATTCTACACTAACAAATGAAGGTGCAAATTTACAAAAATTACAATTTATAAAAATATTGTATGTTTGCCGCCGCAAAAAAACAAAACGATGAACATTCTGCACCATTCTCATAACAAATTCATTTTTTTAGCATTTACAACCATTTTCGTCATATTCTCATTCACTTCTTGTAAAAAGAAAAACAATATAAAAGCACCGCAACAGGCAATCAATCAGGCGGTACCGACAAAGCCTGCCGTTCCGGAAGAGGACGCTTCTGGATTCTGCATACTCACCGATTCCATTCCGGATGTTATCCTAGAGATCCGTTATTTCAGCACCTACAATTTCGTTGGCAAGCGCATTGACGGCTACAAAGAACCCATCGCCCTCATTACAAAGCAGGCCGCTTCTGCGCTGCACAAAGTCAGCAACGAACTTATGCGTAAAGGCTTCCGTCTCAAAATATACGACACCTACCGGCCACAGTGCGCGGTCAATCACTTTATGCAATGGGCCAAAGCCTTGGACGACACCCTCACCAAAGCCAGTTTCTACCCTGGCCTTACCAAAAAGCAGATTTTTGAACGCGGATTCGTAGCCACTAAATCCAGTCACACACGCGGCTCCACTGTGGACCTCACCTTAGTGGATGCCAAGACTGGGAAAGAAGTGGACATGGGCGGCGTGTTTGACTACTTTGGGCCAAGTTCTCATACCGATTATGAGGGAGTTACGGCAACACAGCATAACAACCGCATAATCTTACGCGATGCCATGGTTAAATACGGTTTTGAACCTATTCGTGGAGAATGGTGGCATTTCACCCTTGCCAATGAGCCCTACCCCGACACCTATTTCACATTTTCAGTAAGCCGCAGCGCAGTTAGGAAATAGGAACTACCGCAATGGATTACCGCGCCTTGAACACCAACCAGTTCGTCTGATACTGTGTCCATTTTGCTATGGGGAAAAAAGACGTGAAGGTTGAATCCTCGTTACGATACCAAGAATAATTCCAACCCGTTCCCATATCCATATAGAGGGCATTTTGGACATTCAACTCCTTTATGAGGGATTGGACGAACTGCTCATACGGAAGAT
>JAZRYC010000071.1:0-22975 GCA_045600525.1 Bacteroidales bacterium | reverse complement strand
GATACAAAAAAAGCCCCGACGTAGGTCAGGGCTTTGTGGTGCTGACGGGAATTGAACCAGTGACACACGGATTTTCAGTCCGTTGCTCTACCAACTGAGCTACAGCACCATCTCAGTTTTGAGGCTGCAAAAATACATTTTTTTTCTTTACTTCCAACAAGCTTTTAATATTATTTTTAAAATACTGATCTATAATAAAATATAATTTCATTATAGCGTACTTATGAATAAAGAATTGAAGATAAGAACCTCATTTTAGAATAAGAATTCTAAAAAATCATTACAAATCCCATTGTTTGGAAACAGGAAATCCTTGTCGAAATTGTTGTAGAGATTCCAAATCTATAGATTGAATAAGCAGTGATTCCTGATTGTCCGGTGCTTTTTGAATAATGTCGCCCTGAGGAGAAATCACGGCTGTTCCTCCCACGTGGTTGTGTCCTTCCCCGTCTTTGCCAATGCGATTGACCACCAATGTGTAGGCTTGGTTTTCAATGGCACGTGCCTGCGCCAATGTCAAGAGTGTTTTTTCCCGTGGGGCAGGAAAGTTGGCGGTATAGATGAGGCAGTCGTATTCAAAAGTATCTTTTACTAAATGATTCCGGCTCCAGATGGGGAAGCGGACATCATAGCATATCAAAGGAAGAAATTTCCATCCAAAACGTTCAATAATAGTTCTGTGATTCCCAGCAGTCGCATATTTCAGTTCTGTTCCCAGAAAAAGGTGTTTTTTATCATACGTGCCGCAGATTTCCCCTTCTTTTGATATCCAAAACAGGCGATTATATAACGATTCACCCTCTTTAATGGGAATGGTCGTCAAGACATCGGTGTCATGTTTTTTTGCGATTCTTTTTAGAAAACGTACACTTTTGCCATCGATGTCTTCGGTATCTATATTCATATCGGAAGAAAATCCATGCGAAAACATTTCCGGCAATATCAACAAATCAATGTGTTTCGTCAAATTATTATTCAAAAGGACGTCAAAATGCTGAAAGTTTTCTTCCGGCATGTGTGGTTGAATATCGGATTGCAGAAGTCCAACGGTAATCATGATTCGTAGGTAATGGTTACTTTGTCGCCTACTTTCAAGTCGGCCAAGATGGCTACTTTTCCTTGGAACATAGTGATGGAAATACACCCCAGGGAACTATCGGTGAGGTAAATGGCTTCTTCTTCTTCATGTGCTTCGTGGTAGGTTTGGCATTTCCACTCCACTTTGGATTGAATGGAGACATTAAAAGCTTGTTCGTGTACGGCATTTTTGAACATGTCGCAGGGAATGTTGGTAATGGCGTTGAAAAAACCGTCGATATAAACGATTTCTCCTTCGATACGGTGTTCCTGTTCAAAGCAAATGGGGATGGGGGCGAACATGCGACGGAAGGTTTTATATTCCTCGGTGGTTTCGTTGAGGTTTCCCCGTATGACCGATTCTGAGAGGTGGATGATTTTTTCCAGTAGATTGGGCGCGGTGGTTTCTTTTAGTATTCTTCCGCTTTTGGGAAGGTATTGTTGGAACATCAGACAGAAAACGCCGTTGTCTTCGCTGATGAAGAAATGGCCGTCATATTCTACCAATACCGGGGAGGTTTGGGAAGAAACGGATGCGTTTGTCAGCAATAGGTGGATGGAGCCTTTGGGGAACTTGTCATAACTGTGTCGCATAAGAAAGGCCGTTTGATTCAAGTTGAAAAAATCCACCTGATGGGTGATGTCGATGATTTCTATTTCCGGTAGTTTGGAATAAAGGGCTCCTTTCAGCATGGCGACATACGGGTCGCGGAGTCTCCAGTCGCTGATCAAAGTGACAATAGGCTTCATTTTTTATGGTTTTTAGAAGATGCAAAAGTACAAAAAAAGGTGTATTTTTGCATTCTTTAAAAACAGACTATGATAGAGCGTTTCTTTACGACTATAGGTGAATATTTTATCTTTCTGCGTAAAGTTTTTTCACGACCGGACAAGTGGAAGATCTTTTTCAAAAAACTGATTTTTGAAATGGATGCTATGGGTATCGGCTCCATGCTTATTGTATGTATAGTATCCATTGCCATGGGCAGTGTGATCACAACCCAGACGGCCATGCAGATTGAAAGCAGCTGGATTCCTACATGGACGGTCGGCTTTGTGTCAAGAACTTCTATTGTGATGGAGCTTTGCCCCACGATTATTAGTTTGCTGTTGGTGGGTAATCTTGGTTCGCGCATTACGGCGGAGATAGGCAGCATGCGCGTTACTGAGCAGATTGACGCCTTGGAGGTAATGGGTATCAATCCGGCTTCCTATATGGTGCTTCCCAAAGTCATTGCCTCTTTGATTGTGAATCCTGTGTTGATTGTTTTCAGCATTTTCTTTGCCATTCTCGGTGGCTATATTACGATGATCATTACCAACTGCATTTCTCCGTATGATTACATTGATGGTCTTACCTATTGCTTTCGAGTATATGATGTGATATATGCTATTACCAAGACCTTTATCTTTGCCTTTGTGATGTCTTCGGTATCGGCTTTTTACGGATATAAGATTGAAGGCGGTGCGTTGGAACTTGGAAAGGCCAATACGCAGGCTATTGTGGTTTCCTGTTTCATCATTCTTGTATTGAATGTGTTAATTACCCAAATAATGTTGTAGTATGATAGAGCTTAACAATGTTTCGAAATACTTTGGCGAAAAACAGGTTCTGTTTGATATCAATACGCAATTTGAGGAAGGAAAGGTCAATTTGATTATAGGTCGTTCCGGTTCAGGCAAGACGGTGTTGATGAAATGTCTGGTCGGATTATATTCCCCGGAAGGCGGGAAGGTGCTCTATAACCAACGTGACTTCCATCACATGCCGGATCAGGAACAGCGGAAGATTCGTGCGGAAATGGGTATGGTTTTCCAAGGCGCGGCCTTGTTTGATTCTATGACGATTGAGGAAAATGTGATGTTTCCCCTGGAAATGTTCACGGAAATGTCCGATGCGGAAAAATTGGATCGTGTGAATTTTTGTTTGGCCAGGGTTGATTTGGAAAACGTGAACAACCTCTATCCGGCTGAATTGAGTGGAGGTATGAAAAAACGTGCGGCTATTGCGCGGGCTATTGCCTGTAATCCGAAATACCTCTTTTGTGATGAGCCTAACTCCGGCCTCGACCCCAAAACCTGCCTCGTGATTGATAATCTGATTTATGACATTACCCATGAATATGGAATGACAACCGTGGTAAACACCCACGATTTGAATTCCGTTATCACGATAGGCGATAATATCTCTTTTATCTATGGAGGTCATTTGGAGTGGAGAGGAAATAAAGACTCCGTTTTAATTTCTGATAATGAAAAACTCAACGACTTTATCTACGCCCAACCGCTTACGCAAAGAATAAGAAAATAATTGGCAGATATGAATCTCATAGACTATTTAGTTCTCATACCGCTTTGTTGGTTTGCTTTTTGGGGTTTCAAAAAAGGGTTGATTTATGAACTGACTTCCGTTATTGCCCTGGTTCTTGGTTTCTGGATGGCCTATCGCTTTTCCGATGTGGTGGCGCTTTGGCTTCCCGAAATGCTTTTTGCCAAACAGGTCTCTTTTATTATTGTCTTTGTGGCGGTGTTGCTATTGGTTCATTTTGCCGGTCGCCTGGCAACCCAGATTGTGAAATTGGCCGTCCCCGAAATGGTGGATCATATATTCGGCCTACTGTTTGGGGCGGGAAAGGTTCTATTGGTGTTCAGTGTTCTATTCTATGTGGTGGAAATGGTGGATCCCAGAGAAATTATCATTAAACCCACGGCAAAGGAGAATTCCGTGATGTATAAATATGTGGAACCCATTATACCCCATGCCATGAAGTGGAAACAGGAATATAATACAGACAGTAGTGTTAACAACAGATAGATGATTTATGAATACGATGAATGAAGTGGAACAGGATTTGATTGCCGAATTTGAATTGTTCGACGATTGGATGGACAAGTATAATTATATTATTGAATTGGGAAAGGAATTGCCGATGATTGATCCCCAATATAAAAAACCTGAATTTCTTATTGAGGGTTGTCAGTCTCAGGTATGGCTGCATGCCGACTATAAAGAGGGAAAGATTTTCTTTACGGCCGATAGTGACGCCATTATCACCAAAGGCATTGTAAACCTTTTGATCCGAGTTCTTTCGGGACGTGCACCGCAGGAAATTATAGACAATGATTTAGAATATTTGAACGCCATTGGCTTGAAGGAACACCTTTCTCCGACCCGTTCCAACGGATTGGCCTCCATGATCAAGCAGGTAAAATTGTATGCGGTGGCATTTAAGGCAAAGGAAAATGAATAAAAAACAGACTGTAATGAAGAAAATTCTCGGAATAGGAAATGCTCTGGTGGATGTGTTGGTCCACATTGAAAATGATGATGTATTGGTTCAAAACCAATTAGATAAAGGTGGAATGGTGATGATTGATGCGGAACGCAAACGTGAAATCCATCATAACATTCAGTCTATGAAACAAGTTTGCGCAACGGGTGGTTCTACCTCTAACACGATTCACGGACTTGCTCGATTAGGAGCGGAAGCAGGATACATTGGAAAAATCGGCAACGATGAAATGGGAGAATTCTTTCGTCAGGAAATGAAGCGCTTTGGTGTGACACCCCATTTGATTGATTCGAAAATGGATACAGGCATTGCCACAACATTTATCTCGTCAGATGCCGAAAGAACTTTTGCCACTTATTTGGGCGCAGCGGCCACTATGACGCCAGAAGAACTTGATCCCAAAGTTTTTGAATCCTACGATTGTATCCATGTGGAAGGCTATCTGATTTTCAACCATGATCTGATTCTCAAAGTGTGTCAGATTGCCAAGCAAAAGGGACTTCGCATTTCCATGGATATGGCCAGTTACAACATCATTGAAGCAAATTATGATTTTGTGAAGATGTTGCTTAAGGATTATGTGGACATTATCTTCGCCAACGAGGAAGAAGCCAAGGCTTTTACAGGCAAAGAAGGTTTGGAGGCTTTGGATGTTTTGTCCGAATATTGTTCGATTGCCATCGTCAAGATCGGGAAAGACGGTTCCCTAATCAAGATGAATGGCGAAGTTACAAAAATTGATCCCGTAGATGCCGTACGACGGGATACTACAGGTGCCGGCGATATCTATGCTTCCGGCTTCCTCTATGGTTTGATGAATGATTATTCAGCCGAACAGGCAGGAAATTTGGCATCCTATCTTTCGGCTAGAATGATTGAGTATATTGGCGCAAAACTTCCGGATGAGGTTTGGAAGGATGTACAAAAAATAAAGGTCGGCTGTTAAAACCGACCTTTTTTTGAGCCACTTGTGAGACTTGAACTCGCGACCTACGCATTACGAATGCGTCGCTCTACCAACTGAGCTAAAGTGGCTTTTTTGAGGCTGCAAAAATAGAAAAAAAATCATAATAATGAAATTTAAGAAGGTGTTTTTTCTTGTGGGTTGCTTCACGACATTGCTCGGATGTTTTCTCGTGAACACACAAAACAATAAATATCATACAGTTATAATAGAAAACACACCCGCTTCCAATTTGATTTCCAATGACAAAGGTGCTCTTTTTAGCAACACTTTCTTTCTTCAACTTAAGAATCTGAGTTTTGAGTATTATCCATCTCGGAAAATAAAACAGGTAAAAGCGTCATTGTTATGTACCCATAATGGTGAAAATAAAACCATAGATGTTTCGGTAAATCATCCTGCCCGTTTCCTTCGTTATGGAATATATTTACAGGATTATTGGCCGTCACAGGGAAATTCTCCTGCCGGTGTACGACTTATGTTGGTTCGGCAATCGTTCCAATGGTTGGTCTATATAGGGTTGGTGATGATTTTGATATCTTCTTTTGTATGGATTGTCAGGATTTTGTACCAACGTGGACGGCCGTTTTATTATGTATGGTTCGTTGTGGGTTTGGTAATCGCTGTGATATTATTTTTGAATCCCATGATGCGTAGTTTGCAGGTTCCTCCTATTTTGCGCAGTGTCTGGTTTTTACCGCATATCATTGCTTATATCTTATCGTATGCGTGTCTGATTCTTTCCTTTTTACTTGCCATCATTACCTTTTTTCAGCATCATTCTAAAATTCCTCAAACACTTTTTTCGGCAGGCTTGTTTTTAAAGGGAGGAACGGCCTTATACACTATTGGGTTGGCGTTGGGAATGATTTGGGCAAATGCCGCATGGGGGGCATTTTGGAACTGGGACCCAAAGGAAACATGTGCGCTGATTTCCTGGCTGCTTTGTCTTACAGTCGTTATTGTGGCAGGTATGGCAAATATTTATCAAAGGGATTTTTTATGGATAGGACGCCTTCCTGTTTCATGTAAAAACATTGTATTTTTGCTGCATGGCCTTGTTTTTGTTGGACTTATCCTGAGTTGGTTTGGCGTGTCTCTGTTTGAAATGGGCGGTTTGCATGTCTATTGATGGAAAAACGTATTTTTGCACGCTAAAATAATTTTTATGAAAAAAATCTCACTCCTTTTTATTGCATGTTTGCTTATTTGCGCAAAAGTGTCCCTCGCGCAGCATTTTGATCAGTATTTTGTGGATAAGACTTTGAGGATAAATTATCTGCATATTGGCAATTATTCTTCAGAGTCTTTGAAGATAGACCATTATACGGCGGGTGGACATTGGAATGGCACGCGTTCGACTTTGATCGATCCTTTTAATTATGGCGATATTTCGGTGGAACTATATGATTCAGTGTCTAATAAGTTATTGTTTAGCAGAAGCTATTCCTGTCTTTTCACGGAATATCGCACGACCGAACGTGGAATGAAGGAAGTTGCCTCCATGGAAGAATGTGTAAATGTACCTTTTCCAAAAAACACAGTGCGTGTGAAATTCATTGCCTATGACAGAAAAAGAACAGCCACCCAGTTGTTGGACACATACTTTAATCCGCAAACGGAAAAAACCTTGTCCATGGAGAAGCAATACAAAACGATGAATCTACATATTGGTAATACCTCGGATAAGGCTATAGACATTCTCTTCATTCCCGATGGCTATGCAAAAAGCGATAAGAAGCTACTCAAACACGATATGAAGCGTTTTGCCTCATACGTTATGAATTGTTCTCCCTATAAGGAAATGAAGAACAAGGTAAATATTCGTGCCATAGAGGGCTATTCCGAACAATCCGGCATTACACAGCCGCAAAATAATTTCTTTGTGAAGACATTGCTGAATTGCACGTACAATGCTCTTGATCTGGATCGATACCTTATGTGCCTGAATGTATGGAATATGTACGAAGTGGCCGACGATGCACCCTTTGATGTCATTGTAATTATTTGTAACAGTGAAAAGTATGGCGGCGGCGGCATTTATAACTTCTATTGTACGGTTTATAACCATGGTGATTATCCCGATTATGTGATTGTACACGAAATGGGTCATTTAATAGGAGGGCTGGCCGATGAATACTATACTTCAGAGGTTTCAGTCCAAGATTTCTACCCGGCAGGAGTGGAACCGGTGGAACCCAATGTGACAACGCTGGTTGATTTTGATAAGAAATGGAAAACTATGTTGGATGCGGACACAAAAATACCTACACAACCCGTAAATGCAGAGAATCCGGCTTACAATAAATTGGGAGTGTATGAAGGAGGAGGTTATGTGGAAAAGGGAGTCTATCGTCCATCGCTTCATTGTACCATGCATCAAATCAGGTATAATGATTTCTGCCCGGTATGCCGGAAGGCCTTGGAAAATGTAATAGATTATTATTCCGAATAAGGGTGTAGAAAAAAGGGAGAAACTTTTCGGTTTCTCCCTTTTTCATTATTTTTTTAATTTCATTTTGTACATATCCAGGATGTTGTGCATCAACATGGCGATGGTCATTGGCCCCACTCCTCCGGGGACTGGTGTGGCGGCGGAAAGTCTCTTTTCAAGTTCGGGAAGTGTTTCGGGACTATAGACATCGCCCACCAGGCCGTTGTCGGTGCGGTTGATGGCAACATCTATCAGGACAGCTCCTTCTTTGAAGTCTTCCGGATTTAGCAGTTTCGGACAGCCGGCGGCAGTGATGACGATATCACCGATACGGGTGATTTCAGAAAGATTACGGGTGTGAGAATGACACAGCGTGACAGTGGCATTTTGACGGATGAGTAGTTGAGCAGTAGGTTCGCCCACCAATTGACTACGTCCGATGACGACGGCATGTTTTCCAGCAACGTCAATACCATTGGTTTCTAATAAAGACATGATCCCATTTGGAGTACAGGGCATGACGTAGGGTTCGCCTAAATGCAATAGGCCGACATTCATAAGATGAAGACCGTCCGCGTCTTTCCTGTAGTCAATAAAATCTAGAATTTTGGCACTATCGTAATGGTCAGGCAGGGGAAGTTGGATGAGAATGGCATCCACCGCACGGTCTTTGTTCAATTTGTCTATGAGATCCAATAAATCCTTTTCTGGCGTGGTGGCGGGAAGAAGATAACTATCGCAATCCATACCGAGAGATTTACAGGTTTTTTCCTTACTCCGTACATAGGATAGACTGTCTGCACGGTCTCCCACCAGGATGATGGCGAGTTTGGGTACACGAAAGCCGATGGCTTGGATCATGGCGACTTCCTTGGCAATCTTTTCCTTAATTTGCAGCGCACACGCTTTTCCATCAATGATTTTCATAGGATTTATTTTTCTAAGTATTGAATTTTATCGGGAACAATGTAGGCGTTGGGATAAAAAACCTGTATTTCCACCAAGGTCTTATAGGCTTCCAAACGAGTTTTAAAATCACCAATACGGATTCTGAAATATGGTTCTGCATAGGAAAGGTAGGTGGGAATTTCAGGAAAGGTATTGAGGAATGTGGAGCGTTCGCTTTCCGCTGTGTTTTTGGAGTTTGTGCCACTGACGGCGACAATCTGTATTCTGTATCCGTTCGTTTCCCCCACTTTGTTCCAAGCTTTAATGTAGCTGTTCTGAATCTGTTCGATGACGGGATCTTGCACAATGGTTACCCCGCTTTGAGCCCATAACGTTGTGCAAATAGTTGATATCAATAATATTAGAAATATCTTCCGCATTTTATTTTTTCGGCAAAGATACAAAATTCAAAAATAGGGAACAAGCTTGAAAACATTGTTTATTTTTCTTAAAAATGTTGTAACATATATAAAAAGCAATCGTATACAAGCCTGATTTTTTATACTTTTGCATCCTTAAAATAATTTGATAAAAATGGGTCTTTTTTCAATATTCACAAAAGAAATAGCTATTGACTTAGGAACGGCCAACACAGTCATCCTGCACAACAACCAAGTGGTTGTAGATGAGCCGTCTATCATAGCTATAGATCAAAACACAAAGGAAGTTAAAGCGGTTGGTAAGAAGGCTTTGATGATGCACGGAAAGACACCGGACGGCATTCGTACGATTCGTCCTTTGCGTGATGGTGTCATTGCGGATTTCCAATCTACGGAGATGATGCTTCGTGAATTTATCAAAATGACAGGATCAAAAGGATATTTCTTTCCTCCTGCTTTGAAGATGGTTATCTGTATTCCTTCCGGTATTACGGAAGTGGAAGAACGTGCTGTACGTGATTCCGCGGAACAGGCTGGTGCTAAGGATGTTCGTTTGATTCAGGAGCCGATGGCAGCCGCCATTGGTATTGGTATAGATGTATTGGATGCCTGTGGTAACATGATTATTGACATCGGCGGTGGTACGGCTGAAATCGCCGTTATCTCTTTAGGAGGTATTACCACGTTTAAATCCGTGAAAGTCGCTGGTGACCGTTTTAACAGCGATATTCAGGAATATATGCGTAAGAAGCATAACATCGCTATTGGAGAACCCACAGCCGAACAAATTAAGATCAATGTAGGTTCTGCGGTGGAGGATCTTGAGAACCCACCAGCCGACTATGAGTTCTATGGTCGAAACCTGCTTACGGGTGTTCCTACTGCCGTGAAAGTGAACTATCGTGAAGTTGCGCAGGCCATTGACCGTTCTATTGCCCAGATTGAAACGGCTGTCATCAATGCCTTGGAGAATACGCCTCCAGAACTTTCCGCGGATATCTACAAAACCGGTATTTATTTGGCCGGTGGTGGTTCCCTTTTACGTGGTTTGGATAAACGTATTGCCAAAAAGACGACACTGAAGGTTCATGTGGCCGAAGATCCGCTGAAGGCAGTTGCCCGCGGTACGGCAATCTCCCTGAAGAATTTCGACAAATTCCCGTTCCTAATGAAGTAATATAGAAAAAGGCTGTTTTACAACAGCCTTTTTTGTGATATGAAGTTGGATGAAAAGCCAACTTTTTTATTCTTTAAAAATGTCTTTATATTTCAGTTCAATGACCTTATAATTCTTTGATAGGGATTTAAGATTGATTCTTTTCTTGTCGCCCGCAATGGTAATGACCAAGGGTTGTTCGCCAATTGATTCCTTATAGAATTTGAGCAAGTCGTCGTAAGACATTTCTTTCAGGATAGAGAGTTGTTTTTCACGGGGGTCGCTTTTGTAATCTTGTTCCCGCCATTTTTGAACACGGGCAGGCAGTTGTCTAAAAGAAATATAGTCGGCTTCCATTTTGGAAATGGCAGATGTTTTGGCTAGGTCGAATTTCTCAGGTTTGTCAGGAAAATTAACGAGAAGGTCACTCATCGCTTCACAACCTTCAATGGTTTTGTCAGCCTGTGTGCCGAGGTAGCCCATAAGGTAGCCGGGACGCCTGTTCAGTCTGTCATAATTGTAGGCAGCGTAGGCTGAATAACCCAAAGAACGAAGTTCGCGGATTTCCTGAAAAATGATGCCGGCCATGCTTCCGCCCATGTATTCGTTGTACATAAGGCAGTTAGTTCGTTGGAATTCATCTTTCAAGGTGTTCCCCATGATGTAGAAGTAGATGTTGCTTTGCAGGAATTGGGAGTTGGAGGCAACGAATACGGTTGGTTGCTTATAAGCCTGCAAAGTCAAAACAGGTGTTTTGCCGGTGAGTTGTTTTTCATCTATTTTCAATGCTTTTTTAAGGAGATTGGCCAGCTCGTTGGGGTCGTTGTTTCCCACATAGGTAATATATCCGTCCGTATTTTGTGCTTGTTCGATGATGCTGAGAAGAGTTTTCCCCTGAGTTCCTTTAAGGGTTTTAAGGGTGGGATGAGTGAGGAACGGAGAGTTTTGTCCGTATAAGGCATAATAATATAGTGCCCTGCCCCAGGCAGAAGCGTCGTTCTTCGTTATTTTTATAGAACTTTCCTGATTGTCTATGATGGTTTTCAAGGCGGATTCATCATTGGAAGGTGAAAATAATTTTTCTTGACAAATACTTAATATTTCCGGCATGTTTTTATCAAAACCCGAGATGTGGATGTAAAAGTTTTCTTCATTTGCGGAAACATAAAAAGAGGCTCCCATTCTTTGCAGCTGCATTTGAATTTTTTCAAATGAGTTTTCTTTGGATCCCTGTTTGTTGAAATAATCCGCTGCCACCGACAATAAGGGATTGGTTATAGTTCCGTAATGATGTACAATTTCCAGGTCGAAGTAGTCATTTCGCGGATTCTTAGAACAATACATGGTCATACCGTTAAGCGGAATTTCTTTCACACTGGAATTAAAATCAATATTTTGGGCCTTAATGGGGGAAACAGACGTTTTTGCAATGTTGTTGGCAAAGTCTGAAGAGGCACCAGTGTTTTGGGCGATGATGGGTTTCCAATTGGGTTTCTGTAGTTTTTCAGGTTGTTTTTGGCCTATTTCTGATCTGAACAGAAGGCAGTCTTCACCGAAGAACCTTTGTGCCATTTTCATTATTTCTTCTTTTGTAAGCTTGCTAATGGTTTCCTCACGCTTAAAGTAAAGATTGGGATCTTGATTGTTGGAAACCATTTCCAATATGGAATAGAACAAGTCGTTATAGTTTTCTGTACTTAAAATATGGTCTTTGAGGAAATTTGTTTTTGTTGCATTGAATAAATCATCGCTGAAGTTTCCGCTTTTAAGGTCTTCTATAACTTTGAATATCAATTGTTCAGCGTCTTCATGTGTTTGTCCGAGAATTTTAGGTACGTAGAAAAAGGCAAACAAACCATGTTCCTTCATGCTGTAAGGGAAAGCCTGTACGGTAAGAATCTTATTTTCTTTAACCAATTTGTCCAACAATCCGGTTTCTTCCTCGTTACAGAGCAGATTACTGAGAAGATCCAACAAAAAGGCTTCTTTTTCTTGTGCGCCTATTGTTTGAAAGCCGATGAGACCCATATTGACAGGTGTTTCCTTAACGGTTATGATTTGATGTCCTTTAAAGGGTTCAAGGGAAAGGCCCAAGTCGGTGTGCATCTTCGTCTTCATGTTGGTTGCACTGAATTTACTTGATGAAATGTCATTTTCATTGGAAAGAACATCAAAGTATTTTTCTATAACCTTCACTGTGGCTTCAGACTTGAAGTCTCCTACCAAAATCAGCGTCATATTGGAAGGTCTATAGTATTTGTCAAAGAAACCCTGCATAGCGGAAATCTGTGGGTTTTTCAAATGTTGTGAATATCCAATGACAGGTCTTCCGTAAGGATGTTTTCCATATGCGGCGGCTAAGGCGTCTTCAAGAAAGACACTCATCGGCTGGTCTTGATACATATTGTATTCCTCATATACGGCTTCTAATTCCGATTGGAAAAGACGAAACACAGGATGTCTGAAACGTTCGGCATAGACTTGCAGCCATTTTTCCAGTTGATTGGAAGGGAAGCTGTTCAAATACACCGTAACGTCGTTGGAGGTAAAGGCATTCACATCTTCACCGCCCATTTTGCTGAGGATGACGTCCACTTCATTGGGTATGGCGTATTTGCAAGCTTCATTGCTGAGATTGTTGATTTGTTTCAGAATATAATCACGTTTCTTTTCATCCGTGGAAACATGCAAATCATCATACAAGTCAGAGATGTTCTTCAATATAGGTCTCTCTTTTTCCCAGTCTGTGGTTCCGATTTGGTCGGTTCCTTTAAACATGAGGTGCTCCAAATAATGGGCCATTCCCGTATTATCATTGGGGTCGTTTTTCGCACCCGCGTGTACGCAAACCGCACCCATGATCTTGGGTTGTTCATGATCTTCACATAAAACCACACTCATGCCATTGGGAAGGGTAGTGGTGGTAATTCTGGTTTTTTGAGCAGAACAACAGAAAACTATTGTTACGCAAAATAATAGTAAAAAGACTTTTTTCATAATGGTGGTTAAGTAAAATGCAAAGGTACTAAAAATGTTTGAAATGCTTTGTCTTTTGAAAAATGGAAATCGTTCAAGCGACTAGGGGAAAACCATTTTTTTGTATCTTTGCAAGTTTTTAAGTAAAAAATATAAGATGCAAGAAATCAGAAACATAGCAATCATTGCTCACGTTGACCATGGCAAAACAACGCTCGTAGATAGAATTTTATATCAGTCTAATCTCTTTAGAGAGAACCAGGAAAAGAAAGATCTTATCCTTGATAATAACGATTTGGAGCGCGAACGTGGTATCACTATCCTTTCCAAAAACGTTTCCGTACGTTACAAAGGTGTTAAGATTAATGTCATTGACACCCCGGGTCACAGCGACTTCGGCGGCGAAGTGGAACGTGTGCTCAATATGGCAGACGGCGTCCTCCTTGTGGTGGATGCTTTCGAAGGACCTATGCCTCAAACCCGTTTCGTTACACAAAAGGCCATCGAACTCGGCCTGAAACCTATCGTTGTCATCAATAAAGTTGATAAACCGAACTGCCAGCCGGAACTCGCACAAGAAGCTGTCTTTGAATTGATGTTCAACCTCGGTGCCAATGACGAACAACTTGACTTCCCAACAGTATATGGTTCAGCTAAGAACGGCTGGATGGGCCCGGATTGGAAAACACCGACCAACGACATCTCTTATTTGTTGGATACAATTATTAAATATATACCTGCACCAAAAGCAGAACCCGGCAACCTGCAGATGATGATCTCCTCCTTGGATTTTTCCTCTTACGTGGGCCGTATCGCTGTGGGTCGTGTGAAACGCGGCAGCATCACTTGGGGTCAAAATGTTTCCCTTGTAAAACGCGACGGTACTATTCAACAGTCCAAGGTGAAGGAACTTTATGTTTTTGAAGGTCTTGGAAAAGAAAAAATCAAAACTCCGGTTGAAGCTGGTGAACTTTGTGCTGTTCTTGGTCTTGATGATTTTGAAATCGGCGATACCGTTGCAGACTTTGAAAATCCAGAACAGCTTACACCTATCAAGGTGGATGAACCTACGATGAGTATGTTGTTCACCATCAATAACTCTCCGTTCTTTGGCAAAGAAGGTAAATATGTGACCTCCCGCCACTTGCGCGACCGTCTTTTCGCAGAATTGGAAAGAAACCTCGCTATGCGCATTGAGGAAACCGACTCCCCTGACCGTATGAACGTATTCGGCCGCGGTATTCTCCACTTGTCTATCCTCATTGAAACGATGCGTCGCGAAGGTTATGAACTTCAAGTTGGCCAACCGCAGGTTATCATCAAGGAAATCGATGGCCAGAAATGCGAACCTATTGAGGAACTTACCGTGTTGGTGCCGGACGAGATGTCTTCTCGTGTTATTGATTATGTTTCTCGTAGAAAAGGTGAAATGCAGTCTATGGACACATTGAACGACCGTGTGCATTTGACTTTCACCATTCCTTCCCGCGGTTTGATAGGTTTGAGCAACCAGTTGCTGACTGCCACCGAAGGTGAGGCCATCATTTCCCACCGCTTTATGGAATTTCAACCTTGGAAAGGTGAAATCCCTGGTCGTCACGCAGGTTCTCTCATCGCTATGGAAACAGGACAGGCATATGCCTACTCCTTAAACAAACTGCAAGACCGTGGCCGTTTCTTCATCGAACCTAACGACCAAGTTTATGCCGGCCAGGTGATTGGTGAGCATATTCGTCCGGGCGATCTTGTCATCAATGTCTGCAAATCCAAGAAGCTTTCCAATATGCGTGCCGCCGGTTCTGATGAAAAATTGGTACTGGCTCCGGCTATCAAATATTCTTTGGAACAATATATGGAATTCATCGCCAAGGACGAATATCTGGAAATCACACCGGAATCTTTGCGCCTGCGTAAGATTATCTTGGACGAAATAGAAAGAAAACGTGCCAACCAACGTGCAGAAAGCGCACAATAAGTTCCATTTTTATGCAGAAAGAGGAGTTTTATCAACACTTATGTGAGGAATTGCGACAAAATCGCTCGCTTTATCCTTACTATAAGTTAGTAGATGGAAGTGTATCGCAACAGCAGTTCCGCAAGGCCTATTTTCTGCAACGTCTCGAATATTTGGACAAACACATTGACCTCACCGCTAATCCCACCATCTGGGATTGCGGTTGCGGTTATGGTTCCACCTGCCTCTATCTGGCTATGAATGGTCAGTCTACCTATGGTACGACCTTGGAGTTTTATGTTGAGCAAATAGATAGACGCAAACAGTTCTGGGGTAAATTTGGAGATACGAATCTTTTTACATACGAGTATGCCAATGTCTTTGATCAGGACATTCCCGAGGAGAAGTACGATTATATCATTTTACAAGATACTTTGCATCATATTGAGCCATTGGAAGAGGGTCTCCGTATTTTTCATAAGGCCCTGAAAAAAGGCGGCAAGCTGATTCTCGTTGAAGAAAATGGTGGTTGTCTTCTGAAGCGCGCAATGCTTTTCAAACAGCGCGGCCGTAAGCGTGTTATTTCCGTATATGATGACGTGCTCAAAAAAGAAGTGCTGATGGGCAACGAGAATATCCGCAATGAAAGTCAATGGCGCGAGGCCTTTGCCCGCACCGGCTTTGTCTTGGAACCCAACTCCGTACAATACATCCGACACTGCTTCCCTTGGAAATACAATGCCCACAATATGCTGCAAGTCATTGATCGCGAACAATATCTTGCTAAAAACAAAAAACGCTGCCACTACACCTACTTCGGATTGAACATGACCTTCATTAAACCGGAATAATTATTTGATTTTGAGACGCGGCACGCCACGTCTCATTGTTAATTGTCAATTGTACATTGTAAATTATTCATTGATATGACCATTACCCTCAATAATATGCACTTTTACGCCTACCACGGCTGTTTTGAAGAAGAACAGAAAATCGGCACGCGCTTTTCCGTGGATTTAACATTGGAATATGACGGCACGAAGGCTGCCGCCACCGACAACGTGGAAGATGCGGTGAATTATGCATTGGTGTATCAGACGGTGAAGAAGGAGATGATGGTTCCTTCCCATCTTCTGGAAAATGTGGCCACGCGCATCATCCGTGCCGTCAAGGCCGACTTTCCTGCCGTGCAAAGGGTGAAAGTGAAGGTCTGCAAACTCAATCCTCCGTTGGGCGGCCAGCTGGACTACGTAGCGGTCGAAGCAGAAGAATAGGAGGTTTGGCAGGAGATTGTGGAACGGATGAAGTAATTGCGGAAGAAACGCAATATTAAAATACAGTGTTTCAGTTGAATATGAAAATCTTCGGGAATAATACCATTAACACATCAGGTGAAATCAGGAATCATTCTTTATCTTTGCTGCTCATTTTAAATCAACACATTGTGAAACATTCCCTACTGTTCCTCCTGTTATCTCTTCCCCTGCTGCTCTTCTGCCAACAGCCGAAACATACTTTGTCACCTGCGGAAAGCAAGGCGCAACTGGAACGCCTCTATACGATGCTTGCGATGAGGAGGTGATTCGTGCCATTTCCCGAATGCCTAAGTGGAAGCCCGGCACCAATATGGGCCAGCCTGTCAACTGTTACTACCAGGTGCCGGTAACTTTCCGCAACGACGAGCCGGCAGAGGAAAGGTAAAGAATAGTTTTTCCGCCATAGAATCTTTGTCCAAATCGCACTATTTTCACCACATTTGGATGAAAATAAAAATAGATACTTGTCCAAATGTGTGTAAAAAAGTCACATTTGGATGAAAATAAACGTACGGTGTGGCGCAAGGCAAGCACAGCAGCGTTGCCCAATGTGAAATTACCATGGATGAACTTTTTTCTTAAAAAAATCAACATATCCGAAGATTATACCATACAAACATCGCTATAACCTGCGGAAATGTGTTAAAAAACGATAGATTTCCGAAGATTATCCGGGCGTTTCTAATTTTTGTCTTGTACTAAGTTTTTTCTCAAAAGATGATTTCCTTTGCAAAAATTGTTACTTTTGTAAAGTCTTACTTTTGATTATTCGAATAAAATAAAGTAGTACTTTGAATTATCAAGGTTTTTCGAAACGCAAGATTCTGATAAAGAGTGTGTTTTGCTCTTAAGAGATGAGTAAACAAATAAAATGCACTCAATCCCTATGCGTGAATTTTTAACCAACCTCTGGAATGGAAAAACATACAACGAATAACGCCATCAATGCCCTGCTGAACTTTCTGCAGGAACAGTCCGCGCGGCAAGTCGTGGTGCTGACCGATAGCAACCTCGATGCGCTCTATCCGCACTATCTGGATGCTTTGGCGCAGCATTTTTCCGTAGAGAAAATCGTGGTGCCCGCGGGCGAGCGGCACAAGAGCATTGAGCAGGCGAAGGCCATCTGGCAGCAGTTGCTGGAGAAACAATACGACAAGAACCTCGTCATCGTCAATTTCGGCGGCGGGATGGTCTGCGACCTCGGCGGCTTTGTGGCTGCCACCTACAAGCGCGGCGTGCGCTGCGTGAACTTCCCGACCACGCTCTTGGCAATGATTGACGCGGCCATCGGCGGCAAGACGGCCGTCAACCTCGACCACATCAAAAACTGCGTGGGACTCATCCGCCAACCCGATTTCATCGTGCCCGCAGACCTCATGCTATTGCGCACCCTCCCCGAAAGCGAATTGCTCAGCGGCTTCGGCGAGCTTGTCAAGTACGCCCTCATCGCCTCCCGGCCGCTCTTTGACGAATTGCTGCACATTGACAACTTGTCTGCCGAATGCCTTCGTCCTGAATGGATTAGCACTTGTGTAGCATACAAAAACAAGATTGTCGCCATAGATCCCGATGATGTTAATGAGCGCCACATCCTGAACTTCGGACACACGTACGGTCACGCGATAGAGAGTCTGTGCGCTGCCCAAGGCGAACCGATTCCGCACGGCATTGCCGTCGCCATCGGAATACTTTTCGAATGCCAGAAGGCGGTCCAGGAAGGACATTTTCCAATGGAGGATTTTCTGCTGGTGGAAAAACTCATCCGCCGTCATTTTGAAGTTCCGGTCTATGACGAAGCATTGGAACGCCAACTGAGTCCCTACTTCCTTCAGGATAAGAAAAACAAGAACGGGGAAGTGGCTTTTGTACAACTTTCGGAAATAGGGAAGGTGAGGTTGTGAAAACGACTTTAGTTTTCATAAAAAATGTATTTTTGCAAAATTTTACTTTTGAAAGTAAAAAACAACAATATTTCTTTACTTTTGAAAGTAAAAAAATGAGTATTATTAAATTGTAAAAACTATGGAACAAATCTTTTCGCAGTATTATCGTTTGTTGGAGGAATATTCCAAATACCCGCAAATGCGCTATTTGTATGACGAAATCCATTGGGATAACCACTTGATTCTTATACGCGGTCCCAAGGGAACAGGTAAAACTACCATGCTGTTGCAACATATTCAGCGAACATTTGAGAATAAGAAGCAGGTTCTCTATTGTTCAGTTGATCATTTTTGGTTTGCCTCTCATTCGTTGCTTGATTTAGCAGAATATTGCTATACCCACGGAATCACGCATGTGTTTTTAGATGAAATACATAAATATGAAAACTGGGCTCGTGAACTAAAGAACATCTATGATTCTTATCCTGAATTATATGTTGTGGCTACGGGTAGCAATGCGCTTGACATCATTCATCAGGTTGTGGATCTTTCAAGGCGTTGTCGAGTTTATGTTATGCAAGGATTAAGTTTTAGAGAATATCTGAAATTAGAAGGAATTGCGGATCTTCCAAAGGTGTCATTGGAAGAAATTGTAACACACCACATAGAATTGAGTGCCGATATTGCTATCAAACAAAAAATCAAAGTCTTACTTCATTTTGAACAATATGTAAAAGAAGGATATTATCCTTTCTATAGGGATTGCGGTGCGGATTATAGCGAGAAACTTGCGCAAGTTGTGGATACAATTGTATTTAATGAAATACCGGCGGTATCAAGGTTGGAATACGAATCAGTATATAAAGTCAAGCCCCTTTTGGCTGTTTTGGCCCAACAAATCCCTTATACGCTAAATATTTCTTCACTTTGTAAAACGCTGGGTGCTTCTCGTAATGTGTTACTAAAACTGTTGGATTTATTAGACAAGTCGGCACTAATCCGCAGACTTTATGCTGAGTTGGAGGATTGGAATCAAATCAACAAGCCGGAAAAGATTTTATTTGACAACACAAATTTGATGTATGCTCTTTCGCAAAATGCGGACGTTGGAACTTTACGTGAAACTTTTTGTGCCTGTATGTTGAGTCAAGGTCATAATATTGCTATGCCTCAAAAAGGAGATATTATGGTGGATAAGAAATATCTATTCGAGATAGGAGGAAAAAGAAAAAAGTACAATCAGATTGCAGGTATAGAACAAAGTTTTGTCGTTTGTGATGATGTGGAATTAGGTTTTGAGAACAAAATTCCACTTTGGCTGTTCGGATTATTATATTAATTCCATTGAGAGAAGGTTCTGATAAACATGGTTCTTTTTTGTATTTTCGCAGTTCTGTTTTTTGAATTCATTATGCCCAAACCCAACACGACTCTTTCGATTGATATTCACGGACTTTATGTAGAGGATGCGCTACAGCGAGTCCGCGACTTCGTAGCTAAGGCGCCCAACACCATCGAGAAAATCATTGTCATTCACGGCTATAACAATGGTACGGCGCTGCAGGAGGCGGTACGCCATCGCTTGCATGCTCCCCGCATAAAAGAAGTTTCTGCACGATTCGGGAATGACGGCGAAACAATTCTTTGGCTGAAAAGATAAAATCATACTCGAAATTTCGCCAAGTTGACTAATATAAAATATTAAAATTTGAATATCAATTATTTATGACTCACAATATCCTTTACATTCACGGTTTTAACAGCGATAAGAATTCTTACTGTGGCAACACGTTGAAGAATCTTTTCCCTCAGTACAATTGGATTTTGGAATCTTTCGACCTTTTAGATGCGGATGCAACCCGCCATAAGATTGTCCACCTGCTCAAGCAATTCGAAATCGACACGGTTGTCTCTTCTTCTTTGGGCTGCATTTACAATCTTTTTCTAAAGGCGGTAAGAAGTCAAAACAGACTTATGGTCAATAAGATTTTGATAAATCCCTGCTGCTTCCCTTCCCGAGAACTGCCCAAGCTGGATGAAATTCCCTATCGGGCGCTCGAATATTGCGAGGCAATGGAGTTCAACATCTATCATCGCCACGAGGAAAACAGTCCCGACAAGTTGTTCGGCATCTTTGCCAAGAATGACGAACTACTGCACTATCACGACTTCTTCGTCAACACTTACGGTGCTGCGGACGGTTCCAACTGCATTTGGGTGGAAGGTGGCCATTCTCATTTGGCCGAGGAGGTGCTTCGCGACAGTATGCAGCAGGCGATGGCCTATTTCGACAAGGTGGAAGCCAACCGCAAACCAGAGGCTCCGAAGCCCCCGCAAACCAATCTGGCCGATCCTGCCCAGCCGTATCACAATCCGGATCCGAGCAAAAAGCCCATCCTTTACTTCGATATGGACGGCACGCTGGTGGACTTCGACAGCGGCAAACGCCGTCTGGACCCCGTCACCAGAATCAAATTCAACGGCTGCATCGATGAGGCCCCGCACATTTTCAGTCTGATGGACCCGATGCCTGGCGCTATTGACGCCTTCATCAAATTGTCAAAACACTTTGACGTCTATATCCTGACCACCGCTTCCTGGCGCAACCTGACCGCCTGCGACGATAAGAAGGTCTGGGTGCAGCGCTATTTCGGTCGCAATGCGGACTCCCCGGCGTATAAACGACTTATCATTTCCCATCGCAAGGAACTCAATATGGGCGATTTTCTAATTGATGATCGTCCTACCAAATGTGGTGCCGACAAGTTCACCGGAACCGTCATCCCATTTGGCCCTCAAAACAAACTCTTTCCCGATTGGGACAGCGTGCTGAGGTATCTGCTGGCGGAGAAGTGAGAAGTTAGAAGCAGTTTCAAGTTTCAGGTTTCAAGTTTCAAGTGGGGAGAATCCAAAAGTCAAAGTAGGGACGCAATTCATTGCGTTTGTTTGTAGTTTAAAATTTGAAGTTTAAGAAGGCTCTCCAAAGTTAAAGTCAAAGTTTTAAATGGCTAAAAGCAAAAAACAGCAAATATGTTAAAGACAAAAGAAGATATAGTAAGCAACTGGCTGCCAAGATATACGGGTATGCAGTTGGAGGAATTCGGCAGATATATATTGTTGACGAATTTTCAAGATTATGTGCAGAACTTCGCCGAGTTGATGGGCGTGGAAGTGCGTGGGGAGGGCCGCCCGATGAAGTGCGCCACCAAAGATGACATCACCATCATCAATTTCACTATGGGCAGTCCGAATGCCGCCACCATTATGGATTTGCTGACCGCCATCAAACCGAAATCCGTGCTGTTTTTAGGCAAATGCGGCAGCTTGAAATCCTACATCGGCATTGGCGAACTGCTCCTTCCGATTGCGGGTATTCGTGGCGAGGGTACTTCTTTGGACTATTTTCCAGCCGAGGTTCCTGCATTGCCGGCCTTTAATTTGGAAAAAGCCATCTCATCCACCATTAGAGATTATGGCTTAGATTATTGGACGGGGACGGTGTATACGACGAACAGGCGCGTTTGGGAGCATGATGAGCAGTTTAAGGATTATCTGCAGCGCATTCGTGCCACCGCCGTGGATATGGAAACGGCAACCTTGTTTTCCGTTGGTTTTTATAATCGTATTCCCACGGGTGCGTTGCTGTTGATATCTGATCAGCCTACGATGCCGGACGGCATCAAGACAGAGAAATCTGACAAAATCGTGAGTGACAATTACAGTTTACGACATTTGCAGATAGGAATTGATTCTTTGAAGAAACTTATCAACAAGGCATTGACCGTAAAACATTTGAAGTATGATTATTACGAATAAAAAAAGGGAATGAAGAAATTCATTCCCTTTTTTTATGGTATTGGAAAAATTAAAGTTTCACTGTTTTATCCATACTGCAGATGAGGTCAACCACTTTGTTGGAGTAACCGATTTCGTTATCATACCAAGAAACCAATTTTACAAAGTGTTCGTTAAGCATAATACCTGCGGAAGCGTCGAAAACGGAAGTTCTCTTTTCTCCGAGGAAGTCTGTAGAAACAACAGCGTCTTCCGTATAACCGAGAATGCCCTTGAGTTCGTTTTCAGAAGCTTTCTTGATGGCAGCCTTGATATCATCATAAGTAGCAGCCTTTTCGATCTTACAGGTCAAGTCAACAACAGAAACGTCAGCGGTAGGAACGCGGAGAGACATACCTGTCAGTTTGCCTTGGAGAGAAGGGATGACTTTGCCGACAGCCTTAGCAGCACCCGTGGAAGAAGGGATGATGTTGCCGAGGATGGAACGACCACCGCGCCAGTCTTTCTTAGAAGGACCATCAACAGTTTTCTGAGTAGCTGTAGCAGCGTGAACTGTTGTCATCAAACCTTCGGTGAGGCCGAAGTTGTCGTTGATAACCTTTGCCAACGGAGCCAAGCAGTTGGTGGTGCAGGATGCGTTGGAAACGATAGGCTGACCAGCATATTCGAGGTTGTTAACACCCATAACGAACATCGGAGTGTCGTCTTTGGAAGGAGCGGACATCACAACTCTCTTAGCACCAGCCTGCAAGTGTGCAGATGCGAGTTCCTTTGTCAGGAAAAGGCCAGTAGATTCAAC